>JADGQQ010000044.1 GCA_017881645.1 Clostridia bacterium | reverse complement strand
TTGCTCAACCCGTTTTTCAGATGGATTCAAATATGGTTTCGGTGCTGAAGTCGGCATCAGTACGTCCAAAATCCATGCACGCGGTCCTGTCGGTCTGGAGGGACTTGTTACCTACAAGTATAAGCTTTTCGGGAGCGGGCAGACCGTAGATGAATATGCGTCCGGGAAGAAGCATTTTACTCACAGACCTATTCCACTTGTTAATGGGAAATGATATCATACGCACAGAAACATTGGAGGTGCAAACGTGATAATTGCGATCTCATCCGATCACGCAGGCTATGATCTTCGAAAGAAGCTTATGGAGCATCTTTCTCTTGAGGGACACTCGCTAATTGAGTATGGAGCGGTCAGCAGTGATCTGGCTGCCAGCTATGTTACGGCAGGTCAGGGCGTCGCACACGATGTAGCAGCCGGCTTGGCGGACAGAGGGGTTGTTATCTGTGGAACCGGTATCGGCATATCGATTGTCTGCAATAAGCATAAAGGTATTCGCTGCGCATTGTGCAGCAACGAATATATGGCGCGCATGTCAAGACAGCATAATGACGCCAATGTTCTGGCCCTCGGCGCGCGTGTTGTCGGGAGCGGACTTGCGGTCTCTATTGTCGACGCATTCCTGCAGGAGACATTCGAGTCAGGCGGACGTCATCAGGTGCGGGTGAATGAGATTACCGCGCAGGAAGCTGCCTATTTCAAAGACCCGTAGTCAAAAAATGTGTATAAATGCGTTTTGAATCATCCGGAACAATGAATAAACAGGAGGATCGCACCATGGAAAACAATGTATTTATTTTTGACCATCCTTTGATTCAGCACAAGATTTCACTTCTTCGCGACAAGCGCACAACGACGAAGGAATTCCGCGAACTTGTCGGAGAACTGGCCATGCTTATGGCTTATGAGGTTACGAGAGATCTTCCCCTGAAGGAAGTTGAAATAGAGACTCCGATCGCCATCGCGAAAACGAAAGTCCTTGCCGGCAAAAAACTGGCAATTGTTCCGATTCTTCGTGCGGGACTGGGCATGGTGGACGGCATGCTGAATTTGCTGCCCATGGCCAAAGTCGGTCATATCGGTCTTTACCGTGACCCGAAAACACTCGAGCCTGTTGAATATTACTGCAAGCTGCCCGAAGATGCGGTTGAAAGAGAAATCGTCCTCCTGGATCCAATGCTTGCAACCGGGGGCTCGGCAGCTGCTGCGGTAACCTTCCTGAAAAACAGAGGCATTACCCAAATCAAATTTATGTGCCTGATTGCTGCTCCTGAGGGAATCGCCCGTCTGCAGAAGGAACATCCGGATGTCCCCATTTTCTGTGCTGCCAAAGACCCGAGACTGAATGAGAATGCTTATATCGTGCCGGGCCTCGGAGACGCAGGCGACAGACTATTTGGAACGAAATAGTGGAAATTCCGATGGAAATCTCAAATGTCTATGCATTTGCACGGGAAGCACTCGATTGCAGATTGTTGGATTTGAGCGTAAAATGCCATTAATCGGATGCAACGATGAGGTCCGGAACGAATCCGGGCTTTATCTTTTTCGGTGAGAAGGTGAAACTGTATGGGAACCGCGGTTTATCTTGCGAGCACAAACTGGTTTATACAATTTCTGGTTTCATTTAGAGACCAGTTTATTGAATCATTGAAAATTTCTGACATTGGTGCGGATATCAGTAAAGCCATTCTCCAGCAGGAAAGTAATTTCAAGGTAGGCGGAGTTCATTTTATGCTGACCGATGCCGTGATTGTAACATGGGTGGCCGTTTCTTTATTCATATTTCTTTGGGTATGGATTGCCTCCAAACGGGAGCGTGTTCCATCCGGCCGACAACTGGTTTCTGAGTCGGTTATTGACTTATTTATGACACTTTGCAAGAGCAACGGGATGTCCCAGAAGCAAGCTGAAAAAGTGACTCCCTTTTTGGGCACGGTTTGCTTTTTCCTCGTCGCCTGCAATCTTGCTTCCGCATTTAAGATTGCTCCTCCTGCAAAGAATCCGGCGTTCCCGGTTGCCATGGCACTGTTTACGATTGCCTACGTACTTGTTACATCCATCCGAATCGTCGGTATTAAAGGGTTTTGGGCATCGCTCATTGATCCCATGCCGGCAATGCTTCCTTTTAAGATTCTCGACTATCTGATTAAGCCGGTTTCTCTGTCCATGCGATTGTTCGGCAATATTTTTGGCGCATTTATTCTTATGGAATTCATATATATTGTTATCCCTGCAGTCGTTCCCGGGATTCTCGGTATCTGGTTCGACATTGCAGATGGAATCCTGCAGGCAGTTATTTTCACATATCTGGCTACTTCGTATATCGGGGAGATACTCGAGAGCGCAGAAGCCGCAGAAGAAAAGAAACACGAGAAAGACAAGGCAAAGATTATTGCATGATCAAAACGGACAAACCATATCGAAGAACAAAAATCTTACCCGGATAAAAAACAAGCAGCATGGATATATAATTCAAAGAAAATTTGGAGGAAAAAAGTATGATTTCATTCTCATCAGTTTCAATGGCACTTCTTGCAGCAGCGACATCAACATCCGTAATTGATCCCAAAGGACTGGCAGGAATCGGCGCCGGACTTGCCATTGGATTAGGAGCCTGCGGTGCGGCCATAGGTATCGGAATTGCGTCAGGAAAAGCTCTTGAATCTGCAGCGCGACAGCCTGAAATCTACGGTAAGCTTCAAACGATGCTTCTTACATCGATTGTTTTCATGGAATCCATTGCCATATATGCACTGGTTGTCAGTCTGCTGTTGATTTTCACATTCTAAGTCCAAGGGAGCTTCATGCTGGAATTTGCATCCCGGCACGGGATCATAATCGCGAACAACGAGGTGATGGATCATGTTTATAGGCAATTTCATACAAGTACTTCATACACCTGTCGATTCAGGACCGAATGTACTTCGTCTGGCCGCCGTTCAGGTGCCGGCCGGATTGTTTTCGCCTGATCAGATAGCCGGATACGCAGTTACTGCCGTTTGGACGATTATTAACCTTCTAATCGCATACTTTATTTTGCGGCACTTTGTTTTTAACCCGATTATCAAGCTTTTGAACAATCGCCGTGAAGCTGTTATGAAAGAATTCGAGGATGCCGCAAAGAAGACGACGGAAGCGCAAACTCTTCTGGCAGAGGCGAATAAGAGAATTGATGAATCGAAAAATGAAGCCTCGACGATCGTATCGGACGCACGGGTTCAGGCTGAAAAACAAGGGCGAACGATTGTTAATGCGGCACAAACCGAAGCCACAACGATTGTTGACCGCGCAACGGATGACGCAAGACGCATGCATAATGCCATGTTGGATCAGATGAGAGACGAAGTAGCTGATTTGGCCATTGCCATAGCTACAAAAGTTGTTGGATCCATTATTGACGATTCACACCAGAAGGAGATCAGCGAACGAATTATGGATGAGACATTAAAAGCAGAGGTGAAGAAAATTGACTGACAGCAAGACATTCCGAATCGTTCGAATCGTCACAGCAACAGATATATCCGCGGATAGAGCGAATCTGATTGCGCAGAGGTTTGCAGAACACTTTCACATTTCGGATTTTTCCGTCGTTCAGGAATCTGATAAAGAACTCATCGGCGGGTTTGTAATATATGCTGCCGGATATCGTTACGATTACAGCGTTAAGGGCCAGTTGGCCCGTATCGGCAAACAGCTGAAGACCTCCAGATATATTTCAACAAATCTGGAAGACCAGGACCCGTCCGAATCTGAATCGGATCTGATTAAGAAATCAATCGACATGGCTCTGAATGCCTTCGACGAGCAGCCTATGGCACTTCAGGGACAGGATCTGTTATGGGAAGATGAAGGAGCCGGATTTATTGCTCCTGAGACGGATACAGCCCGTCGTCTGGTTGACCGTTTGCGTGAGCAGATGGCCAATACTTTCATGGAGAGTACCACAGTCGAAGAAATTGGACAGGTTCTCAGTGTAAGCGACGGAGTAGCGATGGTAAAAGGAATTGACCATTGCCTGAACAGCGAATTGATTATGTTTACACCGACGACATATGGTATTGCCATGAACCTTGAACCGGAAAAAGTCGGCATCGTTCTTCTGGGTGAAGCCAACGACGTCGTTGAAGGAACCATGTGCAAGCGAACAGGCAAGACGGTAAGCGTTCCGGTCGGAGTGAGTCTGCTGGGCCGCGTTGTGGATCCCCTTGGGAATCCTATCGACGGAAAAGGTGCCATTCATGCGACATCCTTTCGACCGATTGAATCGCCTGCCCCCGGAATTATTGACCGTTCGCCCGTTAACGCTTCGCTCGAAACGGGCATTACCTCGATTGATGCGATGACTCCGATCGGGAAAGGTCAGCGTGAACTTATTATCGGTGACCGGCAGACAGGCAAGACTGCAATTGCCATAGATACGATCATAAACCAGCGCGGGAAGAACGTAATCTGCATCTATGTAGCCATCGGTCAGAAAATGTCGACGATCGTTCAGGTTGTCAACACACTTGAGAAATTCAACGCACTTTCCTATACGGTTATCGTGGCTGCCAGCGCAAGCCAGACGGCATCTCTGCAATATATTGCACCCTATTCGGGATGCGCGATTGCAGAAGAGTTCATGTATGCAGCACATGACGATGTGCTTATCGTCTACGACGACCTGACAAAACATGCACAGGCCTATCGAGCCCTGTCCTTGCTCCTTCGCAGACCGCCCGGCCGAGAAGCATATCCGGCTGATGTGTTCTACCTGCATTCACGTCTGCTTGAACGTGCAGCCAAACTGGATATCACAAAAGGCGGCGGTTCGATCACTGCGCTTCCGATTGTTGAAACACAGGGAGGCGATATCTCCGCCTATATCCCGACGAATGTTATTTCGATAACGGATGGTCAGATTTATCTTGAAGCAGAATTGTTTTTTTCAGGACAGCGCCCGGCCATTAACGTGGGCCTTTCGGTATCACGTGTCGGCGGGGCCGCACAGACGAAGGCAACGAAGAAAGTCGCAGGACCTCTGCGCATCAATCTTGCACAGGCCAGAGAAATGGCTTCCTTTGCGCAATTTGGATCGGATCTTGATGAAAACACACAAATGCAGCTGAAAATGGGCGTAGTTCTTAACGAAATCCTCAAGCAATCTCAATTTGCTCCGATTCCAATGGAAGAGCAGGTTGTCATCCTCTATCTTGCGAACTCAGGGAAGCTTACGTTCCTTGACAAGGAAGATATCAGGGACTACTGTGAGAATTTTTTGCAGAGTCTGCGTGTCATGCATGCCGATGTGCTGCAGGAAATTGCAACGTCTAAAGAGTTTACTCCTGAAACGCAAGCCAAGATTGATACTCTGGAAATCGAGCAGCATAAATCCTACTTGGTTGAGCATACGGAATACAACAGAACGGAGTAACGCTTCATGGAACAATTATTTGACATAAAGAAGAGAATCCGCAGTGTCGATCAAATTGGTCAGCTGACTCGCGCCATGCAGCTTGTCAGTGCTGCAAAAATGCGCAAATCAAAAGCGCAGCTTGCTCAGGTTCTTCCGTTCTTTTCACTTTGTGCAGAAAGCATGCTTGAAATACAGCGAAGCAATAGAGATATCGACAATCCTTATTTTCGTCTCAGGAAGAAAAAATTGGGAGAGACATGGAAAATCGGATATTTCATTTTGACTGGTGATCAGGGTCTGGCAGGTGCATATAATCACAATGTCATTCGCATCTCAGAAGACCATATCCGCGGGAAGATCCTGGACAATGTGAATAAGGGGTTGAAGACTGAATATACTTTATATGTTTTTGGCAACGTAGGTCGAGAGAAATTGGCCCGTGACGGATACTTTGTCGACAAGGAATTCTCGTTCCCGATTTCCGAACCCACATACTACGAGGCAAGAGCTGTCGCGGATACCATACGCCACAAATATATGGCAGGAGAGTTTGATCTTGTCTATCTCGTATATACAAAGATGGAATCATCCATAAACATGAAACCGATCATAACCCGTGTCGTTCCCGTCAATACAGATGCGCTTGTTGCAATTCTCCCGAATGGAACAAACGATGCAGGTATGGCACTCGAAAAAGGTGCTGCGCTGACATACCATCCGAATCCGGAAGATGTGTTTTCGTTTCTAATTGACACGTATCTGAACGCCATGCTGTATGGAGCGCTAGTCGAAGCCTATGCAAGTGAACAGACAGCCAGAATGATGGCCATGGACAACGCAACGCAGAGTGCTGATGATATGCTGAAGGATTTGACGTTAAAAAGCAATCAGGCACGGCAGTCGAAAATAACAACTGAATTAATTGAACTCGTAAATGGGGCAAACCAGGTTCAATAAACCGGATCTGGAATGAAAGGCGGATGGAATGGCACTAGGATATGTAATACAAATCATCGGACCCGTACTCGACTGTCAGTTTTCTGACAATGAAGTTCCAATGATTTATTCTGCCGTAAAAGTGAAGCTTGGCGAAGGCTGGATTACTGCGGAGGTCCTTCAGCAAAGAGGTAAAGGCGTTGTTCGATGTGTCGCATTTGAACCAACAGAAGGTGTTACTCGCGGGGCAGAGGTAGATTCCACGGATTCCCCTGTGAAAATGCCGGTTGGCGAAAGAATCACGGGCCGTTTGTTTGATGTGCTCGGACGGCCCATTGATGGCCGGGGCCCGGCTGATGCGGATGATCAGTGGTCGATACATAGAGCGGCTCCATCATTTACTGACCAATTTACTTCAAATACTATGCTTGAAACAGGAATCAAAGTTATTGACTTGCTCGTACCGTTCAATCGCGGGGGAAAAATTGGACTATTTGGAGGAGCAGGCGTAGGCAAAACCGTACTGATTCTCGAATTGATCCGCAATATCGCATCTGAGCATGGCGGATTATCCGTTTTTGCAGGAGTTGGAGAGCGGTCTCGTGAAGGAAACGATTTGTGGAACGAGATGAAATCATCCGGAGTTATTGACAAGACCGTAATGGTTTTCGGTCAGATGAACGAGACTTCAGGTGCCCGTATGCGCGCGCCGCTATCCGGCCTCACCATAGCTGAATATTTCCGCGATGTCTTGCACAAGGATGTTCTCCTGTTTATTGACAACATTTACCGCTTTGTTCAGGCTGGTTCCGAGGTCTCGGCATTACTGGGGCGTATTCCTTCCGCAGTTGGATACCAACCGACACTTGCGAATGAAATGGGTGAACTTCAGGAACGAATTGCCTCAACAAAAAATGGTTCGATCACTTCGATTCAGGCCGTATATGTTCCGGCCGACGACCTGACTGACCCGGCGCCGGCAACCACCTTTGCCCATCTCGATGCAAACATCGTACTGTCGCGATCCGTTGTGGAACTTGGCATCTATCCTGCTGTCGATCCGCTTGAATCATCATCGCGCATTCTTTCTGAGGACGTTGTCGGAAAAGAACACTACCATGTGGCTCGAATGATACAGGAAACTCTGCAGCGCTATAAGCAGCTTCAGGATATCATCGCGATTCTTGGCATGGAAGAATTAAGCGAAAAGGACAGACTTACCGTAAACCGTGCTCGCAAAGTGCAGCGATTCCTTTCGCAGCCTTTCTTTGTAACGGCGGACTCAACCGGATATGAACCGAAATATGTGACGATAGAAAAGACGGTTAACGGATTCGGAGAGATTATTTCCGGCGGACTTGACCATATTCCTGAACAATACTTCTTTATGAAGGGTGATATCAACGATGTTTACAATGCTTACAAAGAAGGCAAAAAGTAAACGCATTCTTGAACAAATGGTTGAATCTCAGGAACAGTGATGACAAAAAGGACAAATGCATATGAGTGAAGGAATCGAGAAATCAACAGCAAAAACGATGATGCTTGAAGTGGTAACACCTTATCATCACTTTTTCGAAGGGAAAGTGGAGGCTGTAGTTTTGTCAGCGCTCGACGGAGAACTCGGCATCCTGCCAGGACACGCACCGGTTGTTGTTGCTCTGACGCCGGGAATCACACACGTTACAGTAAATGGTAAGCACCGGTATGCCGTAATGATGGAAGGGTTTGCAGAAATCGGACCATTCATGACTGTGGTCGTATGCAATGCTGCTGAATGGCCGGAAAATATTGATGTTGAAAGAGCACAGGCGGCTTACGAACGGGCAATTAATAGATACCGTGACGAGACTCAGAACCCTCAGGAAAGGATCTATGCCAGAAATTCGATGCGTAGAGCTAAGATGCGGCTGCAACTCGTTGCCGACCACGGAACTGAGGAACAAATGAAAAAGCTCAGAGACATGCACACAGTGTGATGAGCTGCTGAAATACATGTGAACGCTGTATTTATTTGTGCGGCCATCAATCGTTTCCGGTCGTGCCACTCAGGTTTTTAATCGCAGAATGAATCCCGTGAATTCCTTCTTTGTGTAGACTGAAGATTCTGCTGGCAGATCGTTTCAGTTTTTGCTGAATCGCCGGCCATGACATTCTTTCAATGTATCTCCCGACAATGACGCTTCTTTGGGGTTCCGGAAGAGAATATATGACGCCTTCGATAATTACAATTTTGTGGTTCTCGTTCTTCAGGTGATTTTGAAGAAGAGATCGCTCTCTGGAGATTGCTTTTTGTTCCTTCTCATATTCATCCAGTAACCGCAATATTCCTTGATCCGGACTGGGCGAGCCATGTCCGGGAATGGCGTTCAGTTCCCTGCTTCGAAGTGCGACAGCCTCATGAATTTGCGTCTGACTTTCCTGTAATTCATAGAGGATAGCCAGACCTTTTGCAACATTCATTCTGCATTCCGGTAAATAACGCAAATAGTAAGAAGCAATCGTCTCATCCAGCAATTCTGAAGTGGAAGCTGAGAGTAAGTGGGTCTTCTGTGCATACGGAATTTCCTCCCGGTTGATTTTTGCGTGTGACAATAATGATACTGACGACATATGATTTATTCCTTTCCCTTATTATTCGCCCCGGAAACGTTCCGGTTAAACAGGAATTTGATATTTCCGCAGCCGATTTCATCACCGTCTTTCAATGGTGTTTCTTCGAATGAGTAAAGTCGGCGATGACCGATAAATGTACCACTCTTTGATCCTAGATCCATGAGGTAGTATAGTGGACTTCGATGAAGAATTCTGGCGTGACGGTCTGAAATGGAAGAATGATCAAGAAACAGATCACACAGAGCTTTGTCGCGTCCGATAAGAAAGTCATCTACCCAGATGACGGCTCGTTTTGGAATTTCAGTGGCGATCCTGTCAGCTTTCAGCGTAGGGTCCTGCATACGCGTCAGGAATACAGGAGCAAACATGCTCCCGGTTTCTCCGGGATCACACTTCATGTTAGCGATGCGTCCGGATGGGAATAATATTTCCTTTTGTGTCAAAAAAGCCGTTGCCGCAGGCGCACCGTCTTTCTTCACGGATGTGGAACGTGCGTTGCCGGCGGTTGTCAGCAAAACGTTCGCGACCAGGAAAACGATAAATACGATAGCATACCAGCTTGTCCAGACATAAGTCTCGGGGAAAACAGCGGCATGTCCGGATAAGTACATACATAGGACAAGCGTGGAAATCATTGCGGCCAGTTGCACCCGCAGATAAGTGCCTGTTCTTTTAGCCTGAGGAGAGGATGAAAATGTCGTATGCGGATCGTTTGCATATGAATCAAGAAACTGAAGGAAATCCTGGTCACGACCGTCTTTTAGTAAGCATACGATTTGGTTTCTGTCTCCCTCGGTCAGTGCATCACAAAAAAATGTGTCCATAAGCAGGATCTCCAACTTATCCGGAGAAATGCCGCCGCTGTATTCCGTCTCTGTTTCATCTCTCTCTCGAATAGGCAAAAAACACCACTTCAAGTTGTTGCTTTGAACATCGAAAAATACATAATTTGCATCCATAACAAGCGATCCGGCATTTAGAAAGTGATCTTCAGCATCATGTATGCCGTGCAAAAATGCTGCAACGGATGACTTCTTCTGCTCAAGATTCAACCCGATTTGGACGTTGACGTCTCTGATTGGTATGTGTCCCGTGCAATTGATGCATAGTTCCATACAGCCAAGCTGTTCACGATAGTAAACAGGGAAAATGGAGGGAATGGTGCTGTTCTGCAGTACATCAAGGGCATGCAGAACAACAGCCGTATTCGCAGCCATCGGGAAAACCATAATTTCCCCGTAGGGACCGCGTTCAAATCGCATACTCACATCCATCCAATGTACTTTTAGCCTCCGAGCTTGCCTATGACATTGCCGTCATCGAAGACATAGTCCATGATGTCAGATGCATATTTCGTCAATGCTGAACGAAAAATGAGGGCGAGGGCAACAAGAATGGCAATTATTATGACAATTTCAACAGTTCCCATTCCTTTTGAGCTTTTTGTAAATTTTGGTTTTGAACTGCATTTTTTTGATTTCATACGATTTCTCCTTTTCTTTATTCAGGTGATTTTCAACGACAGCAGAGCAGGGGTAATGGCTACGAGCAGTACGGAGATCAGATCGAGCATCATTGGAAGAACCATGGCCAGCGCGTCCCTTTCTCTTTTTTTGCGGGATGCATTTCGACATAATGACCAGCAAGCAGTTGACTGCAGAGAAAGAAGCTGCAGAACCTCCGAACCCCCGGAAGACTCGTATCTTGCGGCAAGCAGGAGCGCTGCCTGCGCTTCGGGGATCGGCGTGCGGGAAGACAGACTTTCTATCGCGGCGCCTGCGGACATTCCGGAAAGCATCTGCGCCTTCATTACCTGGATTTCATAGGCCAGACTGCTGGTCTCGGAAAATGCGGCGGAGCATGTATCAATGGCTTTCGGGAGAAGGACTCTTGACTGCATGAGTGTTACGAGCATTGATAGAAAAAGAGGAATTTCCTCCATCAGGGACTCTCGTCTTCGAAATACTTTTTGACGCAAATCATGATGGATGAGGAATATGAGAACACATTCTGCCGGCAGAACAAGATAAGGCGGTTTTCCGGAATACATAAACAGGCAGATAAACACGGGTGCTGTCAAAATCGCAAGTGAAATTGTTTTGCGAATTTGAAGATCAAAAAGCTTTTCGGGTTCGCATGTAAGTTCATTGAAGAGTTCAAACTGCTTCGTGATATAGCTCTCAGGCATAATCTTTATAAGGAAACCACGCACGGCCCGAAGAAAACCTTGTGAAAACGGAATCATACCAAACGAATTGTCTTCTGATGGCCGCAAAGGTTTGCGGCTGTCGCTGATCAGAGCGAACAGAAAGCCACAGGAAATGACAGCAATGCAGAATGCGAGAAGCATAAAGAAAATCCCCAGAGGCGAATGCTTTACATTTTCCATGTAACCGTTTGTAAACGAAGATAGAGTAAAAGTGATTCCGAACGGCATAAGGCAAAGAATAAATGCTTCTGCATTTCTGCCGGCATTATTTGCTTCGACCTCGCAGCTGACGGACATCAATTCCGAAAGCATTTGGCAACTGTTTCGAAGTATGGAAATTACCCCGTTACCGACAACTCTCGCAATTGATAAAGCGTGCATGACCGGCAGTAATTCAATGTAGTCGAGCCGATAGCAAAGATCCGTCAGACTGTCTGACAGCGGAACATGGGCGGCAAGAGATTTTTCTAGACGCAGAAGAGCCTGAGCCATCAGACTCCGTCTGCCGAAAGCTTTTTCTAGAGTAGGGCGGGCGCAAAGAAAGGCACTCTCAAGAGAAAATCCCCCGGAAACAGAAGTGCACAGCGATTGGAGAAGAACCTTACTTTGTGACCGCAGAAGCGTCTTTCTCTTTCCGTACAGCAACTTTACAATGGCAAGAAACGGAAATACGGACAGAACGCATGAGAGGACGATCCGAAGAGCCCAGTACGGGAGAAAAGCATCAGACAGAAAGAAGACGGCCGACATACAGAAAGGATATATCCACAAGTGTTTTATCAGAAAAAGACGGCGGATCTTCCATGCAAAATCCGTTTGCACTTTTCTGCCGATGATCCGGGATGCGGTTGATTTCTTCGCTTTTTTTAGCGGACTGCTAGAGGGACTGTTTTTGTTGGACAAGGCCATCACCTTCCTTATACAGAAATACCGGAATCACAGTAAAATGGTTACTTTCCAGCGGCC
The DNA here is from genome assembly GCA_017881645.1 of Clostridia bacterium. GTDB lineage: Bacteria > Bacillota > Clostridia > Saccharofermentanales > Saccharofermentanaceae > Firm-13. Next base: position 5,671 of record JADGQQ010000044.1, on the reverse strand, counting down.
CGACTTTGACGATTTCATCAATGATTCGTTTCCCCGATGTCGTTCTCGTGATATGAACAAGAATATCCACACCCATTTCAATTTGACGAATTACAGCATCGAAGGGAAGGGCAGAACCGGCAAGTACCATTGTTGCAAGGCGGTTCAGCATTTCTTCACACGAATTCGCATGACCGGTACACAGGGATCCAGGGTGACCTGTATGCAGTGCGTGTAACATGTCGGCTGCTTCGCTCCCGCGAACTTCACCGACGATAATTCGGTTCGGGCGCATTCGAAGTGCGGTCCGTATTAACTGCCCGATCGATATTTCACCCTGACCATCCGGTCCGGGAAGTCTTGCTTCCAGACGGACAAGATTCTGGAGACCCTGTAGTGACAGTTCCGCTGAATCCTCGATGGTTACCACGCGTTCGTCTCCGGGTATAAAAGAAGACAGTGTGTTCAGAAATGTTGTCTTCCCCGAACCCGTGCCGCCGCACAGGAAAATTGTCTGTCTGGAACGAACTGCATCTGCGAGATATTTTGCTGCGCTCTCCGTCAGAAATCCCTGGGATATCATTGTTTCCATGTCCGGACGAACCCCGGTAAATTTGCGGATTGTAAAGATGGGCCCATCCGGAGCAACGGGAGAAAGGACAGCATTGGCCCGGGAACCGTCCGGAAGACGCAGATCTGCAACCGGTGATGATTCATTTAGCGGACGGTTCGCACGGGAGAAAAAATTTGTGATGATTCCTTCTAAGGTGCTTGTGTCTTTGAAGACCAGAGAAGACGGATATAGGCGCCCTTCACGTTCGAAAAAGATATGAGAAGGTCCGTTCACCATGATTTCGGTAATGGTCGGATCATCCATCATGGGTTGCAGGATGTCGAGTCTGCGCATCGAGTTGAAAAAATTCGTTGCAAGAGAACGCTTATCGTCAAGTGTCATCCGCATGTTTTTTGTCTCGCTGCTGATCACGTCGGAGATAATCTGGCGAAAAGCCTCATCATCCACATGCAGATTCTCCTGAATTTTCGTGAGAATACATATGGAAAGCCGCTGCTTCAGCTCACTGGTCAGATGATCATCGGACTCGCTTGCTGTTACGGATACAACTTTTACCGGATTTCCTTCCTCAAAACGAAGTGTGCGATCCTTTCTGCTCATACCGGACCTCTGCCTGACGAAACAAATGTTAGCATCGTCGGAGGAAGGCTTGAAAACAGATCGTTGATCTCCCACTTGCATAAGGTGTCGTCCATCTTTTCATCGGAAGGAAGCAACACATGCAGTTCATGAGCGATTGGGCATATCTGTTTCAGGATACGGAAAGGAATCGATTCCATAGCGACAAGAACCATTGTTTTTGCATTCTCATCATCGGCAAGCTGACGAAGCAGATGAAGAAGCCGAAGTAGGATACGCGGCTGACTGCAGATGATATCATCCGAGCGCGTCGGGAGGCCGAAGTAAAAACATCCATCCTTTCCGATTTGAACATATTCAAGAATTTCAGCAGGCTTCATTTCAGTATTTTCAAGTCGGAGCAACAGGTCTGAAATGCCTGCTGCATGTATTTCCCTGTTCCCGAATGTTGATTTGGACCGGTATTGAAACGGATTGGTCATTTCAACACCGGACATCAGATCAAGCCGAATGACTCTTTTGCCGCTGGACAGTATGCCGGTCATATTTCGTGCTATGTAGCATTCGCGATCCGTCCGTCCGGCAAATGAAACGAAGATCCGGACATGTCCTCTGTCCCGACCGACACCGGCGGAATCGCTGCCTGTATCAAACAGAAAAGGAGGCTTGACGATCATGTCCGGCAGACGATGAACCGGGGATTCCAGGGTGCTGCCGGGAGACTCCATAACTCGTCTGCGAAGTTCTGTGCCCGTTAGATTTCGACGGTTTTCTGTTCCGTGCGTCTGCAGAGAGATTGCCTTCTGTTGTACGGTCCCGGCCATATGCGTTTGAAGAGCATGGAGATCCGTTCGACTCTCATCATACAGAATGACCTCTTCTGTCAGCGTCATGGAGGCGTCGGATTCTATTTCCTCAGGTGAATACACATGAACACTGGCGAGAGGAATCATGTGCTGCAGCCGACGGGAAATGTACCTTGAAAAAACCGGATCCGGATCGATAATGGCAATATGCCGCTCCATTTATTTCATCTCCTTTCATTCGAATGAGTTCATTTTATGTTGGATTTTGATGCAAAAAAGAAAGGAAATTCGACAATACCCGACAATAAAGGACTTCATCCGACATTTTGAATTTCGAGAAAAACAGGACTTGCACCCCGCGTCTGTGAATGTTATGATCGAAGAACAATTGAATATTTATCATCTCTTATCAAGAGAGGCGGAGGGACCTGGCCCTATGAAGCCCAGCAACCGCGGTTATGCAGCGGTGCTAAATCCAGCAGGTTTTACCTGATAGATGAGGCTTTGCGTTTGTTTTTTGCAGCCTTTCCTTTCAGGGGAAGGTTTTTTTGTCAAACGGTTCGGAGAAGAGCTCCGAAACACAACGGGAGGAATCGAAATGAGTCAGATGAAACAGGGGAAATGGCTATTTACATCCGAATCGGTTACAGAGGGACATCCGGATAAAGTCTGCGACCAGATATCCGATGCGGTTCTGGATGCAATCCTTGAGCAGGATCCGATGGCTCGTGTTGCCTGTGAAACAGCATGCACAACCGGAATGGTTCTTGTCATGGGAGAAGTGACAACAAAAGCGTATGTTGATATTCCGAGCATTGTGCGCAATACGGTCCGGGAAATCGGGTATGACGGGACGGATTCCGGGTTTGACTATAAGACATGCGCTGTGCTTACGACGCTCGACGAGCAGTCTCCCGATATAGCGCAGGGAGTCAATAAGTCGCTGGAAGCCAGAGAAGGAACGAATTCTGATTCGCTGGACACCGGCGCCGGCGATCAGGGAATGATGTTCGGCTATGCCAACAACGACACGCCGGAGTACATGCCGTTGCCGATATCCCTGGCACACAAACTGACAAAACGACTGTCTGAAGTTCGCAAGAATGGCCAGGCGCCCTTGCTTCGCCCGGATGGGAAAAGTCAGGTAACGATCGAATATTTCGGGAAAAAACCTGTCCGGATTGAGGCGGTTGTCATTTCAACACAGCATAGTCCGGATATTTCGGAAGAGGAATTGGCGATTCTGGTAAAAGAATGCGTAATCGACCCTGTCCTTCCGAAGGCTTTACTGGATGAAAATACAAAGATTTTCATTAATCCAACAGGCCGATTCGTTATTGGCGGCCCGCAGGGAGACAGCGGACTGACCGGCAGGAAAATCATCGTCGACACATACGGCGGATATTCGCGTCACGGCGGCGGTGCATTTTCAGGCAAGGACCCGACAAAAGTGGATCGTTCCGCTGCATACGCAGCCAGGTATATTGCTAAAAATATCGTCGCGGCCGGCATTGCGGACGAATGTGAAATTCAGTTCGCATATGCGATTGGTGTGGCTCACCCTGTTTCCGTTATGGCGGACACATTCGGAACCGGGAAAATTCCGGATGCACAGATAACGGATCTGATTCGCACCCATTTTGATCTGCGTCCCGCTGCCATCATTCGTGACCTGGATCTTCGGAGACCCATGTACAGGAAAACAGCTGCGTACGGTCATTTTGGAAGAGAAGATGAGAATTTCTCCTGGGAGAAAACCGATAAGGCAGACATTCTCAGAGCGGATTCCGGGATCTGATTCATCAAGTTGATCTCAAAACAACAGATGAACCGCGGTTTCCCGGAAAACCTGTAACCCGCACGAGGTAAATGCAGCCTGTGACCAGAAACCCACGCGACCATAAAGACCCCGGGAAAGTGATTTCAGGAGAACGGCCAAAGCAAATGGAGCTGCCGGTCTCAGGTTCTTCTGTGGAACTGGAAGCTGTTTGTACGGATGTCATTTTCCGTAATGAAGAGAATGGATATACGGTGGCTGTTTTTCTGAAGAGCAGTACGTCAGCCGATATTTCCAAGCAGCCTGATCACGAAAGACTAGCATCAGACAATCCTTTGGACAGTTATATGACTGTCCGGTCTTTTACCGCGGTCGGCTATATGCCTTTTCTGGAAGTCGGCGACTATGCAGGTCTCAGCGGGATTTGGGTAAATCATGGTATGTACGGGATACAGCTGCAGGCCGATCGATATACGCAGATGGCGCCCCGCACACCGCAGGCAATTTTTCAGTACCTGTCATCCGGAACCATTCATGGCATCGGACCCGGACTGGCGGAGAAAATCGTATCTGCCTTTGGATCGGATACATTACGTGTCATCCGGGAAGAACCGGAAAAACTGTCCCGCATAAAAGGGATTACCCGTCAGAAGGCGGTACTTATTTCCAGACAAATGGCTGAAAAAGGGGATTTTCAGGAGCTTTCTTTGCTGATGACGCCTTTTGGCCTTGGAATGGGGAAGATTCTCAGTATTTACCGGCATTTTGGATCGTCATCCATGTATGTTGTGAAGAATAACCCGTACCGTTTGGCGGATGAGATTTATGGCATCGGGTTTCGGACGGCTGATTCGCTGGCAGCCCAATTCGGCTGTGATCCGGCGTCGCCGTTTCGCATTGGAAGTGCATTGATCTATTGTTTGAAGCAAGCAGAAAACGAGGGACATACATTTCTGCCGCTGCCCGAACTTTTTGCCGGAACGCAAGTGATTTTGTCATTGAAGACACCTGTCTCTCAGGATAGCCAAGACTCCGCAGACGATTTTCCGGCAGCGGGTATTGTAACGGACAAGAATCAAAAAGTCCCCGACAATGCATTGGATGAGGGTTACCGTGCATGCGTTCTGTCGAAGAGAATTCTTCCATATCGAATCAGCCCGGAGGGCGTTTTCACCATCGCGGATGAGGCGGACAAGGCAGATGATATACGGATTGCCTTCCCGAAAACAATTGAGGCCGAGATTTCTTCTGCGAAGATGATTTCACGCAAATCTGTCAAAGAGCTTCCCGTATCAGGTCGACTGGAAATCGAAAAGAATATGTCTCTTTCTGCCGTTCAGATGGATATCGAACTGGCGCCGGAGCAGAAGGATGCGATTCTTATGGCGGCCAGTTCATGTGTCTCTGTTATTACAGGAGGACCGGGCACTGGAAAAACAACAATTATCCGGGTATTGACCGATTATTTTAGTGGGAACGGACAGGCAGTCGTTCTGTGTGCGCCGACGGGACGTGCCGCAAAGCGCATGACGGAGGCCACGGGATTGCCCGCAAAGACCATTCACCGGCTGCTTGAAATGGAACGCGGAGCCGAATCGAACGATGCCATCCTCTTCAAACGAAACGAAGAAAACCCGATTGAGGCGGACGTGATTATCGCAGACGAAGTGAGCATGCTGGATGTTTTCCTGCTTGCAAGCCTTTTGCGCGCGGTTGCCGATAAAACACAGATTGTTTTCGTCGGGGATCAGGATCAGCTGCCTTCCGTGGGTTCCGGGAATGTGCTATCGGACATCATACAATCGACTATGATTCCGGTCGTTAAATTAACACAGATTTTTCGTCAGGCTGCGCAAAGCCGCATTGTTCTGAATGCACACCGTATTTTGAAAGGTGAGCCGATTCTTTTTGATCAGTCATTTGAAAGCGACTGTATGCTTGTGCATATGGATTCGG
>JADGQQ010000043.1 GCA_017881645.1 Clostridia bacterium | reverse complement strand
TTGTCTCTGTGTGGAGTTAATTTGTTGGGTGCAGGGCAGCACTGGCTGAATGATGCCCGGCATGTACATCGTCGGTAGAAAAGTACGGTCACATTCGGCCGGATGCCAGACAACATCGAATCAGCTGTTGTGTCGAATAGTATATTCTTTTGTCAGTCATATGCACCCTCCGTTCTTATTCCGTACTAATCCTACTGTTTTAGTACGATTTCATTGCAATCATCATACTTCTTTCATTTTTGTGTGTCAATACTTTTTTGGTGAAATTCTATTTCGTTTTTAAAAGGAATGCATCCCAGGCCATGTTTACGGCGGAACCGGCAAAGAAATCAGCAGCACGGCAGGGTTCGCATTGCCAGAATCGTTCTCGAAATCAGATCGTCGACCGGCCAGCCGAGCATAGCTGCGCCGCGCTCAATCACTTCCCGTGAACAGCCCGCGGCAAAGTTAGGCGTCTTGTATTTCTTCTTTACGGAAGAAAGTTCCAGATCCTGTACTGATTTTGACGGGCGCATCCTTGCGACGGCTCCGATCAGTCCGGTCAGTTCATCGACGGCATACAGTACCTTTTCCATCGTATGAACCGGTTCGATATCGACGGTCACTGCGTATCCGTGACTGGCTGCCGCGTGAATCAGCCGTTCATCCAGATCAAGACCGCGCATGATTTCCTGCACCTTGATGCAGTGCTCGAGAGGATATTGCTCGAAATCAAGGTCGTGCAGAAGTCCGGCGGTTCCCCAAAAGTCGACTTCTTCAGAAAACCCGAGTTCGTATGCAAAATATCGCATTACACCTTCAACTATTTCGGCATGCAGCAGATGAAACGGTTCCTGATTGTATTTGCGCAAGAGTTTCAGGGCATCCTCGCGCTGCAGTGTACGGCTCATGCTAATATCCCCCTTTTCAGGCGATCCATCGCCTCTATCAGCGTTTTTCTCGGACAGGCGATGTTGATTCGCTGGTAGCCCTCGCCTTCCGGGCCGAACATCGTCCCGTGGTCCAGCCAGACTTTCGCTTTCTGTTCGATTCTTTTTCGAAGTTCGGCGTCGGCCAAGCCAAGTCCGGAAAAATCGATCCAGAGCAGATAGGTTCCTTCCGGTTCCATGAGGCGGGCGGCAGGAAAGTCCTTTTTCAATCGATCACGGACATAGCTGATATTCGCCTCCAGATAGGATAAAAGGGATGTAAGCCACGCTTCTCCCCCCTCGTAAGCCGCCTGGCAGGCAATCATGCCCATAAGATTCGGCTGGCTGTACCCCGATTTTTTGAGAGCCTGCTTGAAAAGCCTTAGCAGATCCGGATTTGTAATGAATAAATTCGAAATCTGCAGCCCGGCCAGATTGAATGTCTTGGTCGGTGCCGTGCATGTAATGGTAATATCTGCGAAAGCCTGTGAGATTGATGCAAATATCGTATGTGTATATCCCGGGAAAACGAAATCCGAATGGATTTCATCTGAAACAACCAGCACGTGATGACGCAGGCAGATTTCGCCCATCCGGATAAGTTCTTCTCTTGTCCAGACGCGGCCGCTCGGGTTCTGCGGATTACACAAAATGAAAATCTTCACCTGATTTTCGACGACTTTCCGCTCAAAATCCTGATAATCCATCACATATCTGCCGTCCTGATAGACGAGCGGGTTGTTGACCAGTTTCCGGTCCAGATCAAGGATGGCTGATGAGAAAGGATAATAGACCGGACGCTGCAGCATAACCGCATCTCCCGGGCGGGTAAATGCCGAAATAGCTGTATAAAGACCGAATACCACGCCCGGTACGGTTACGAGGCTCTGCTCGTTCACTTCATATGCATAGCGCTTCCGGTACCACGACTGCACGGCGGACACGTAATCCTCCGTGATATCTGAATACCCGAAGATGCCATGCCGGGAGCGTTCATCCAGCGCTTCCGTCACACATGGCGGTGAGCGGAAATCCATATCCGCGACCCATAAGGGAAGAATGTCTTCCGGAAGTCCGCGTCTTTTGGCATATTCATACTTGATTGCACGCGTATTCTTGCGCTCCACCGGTTCGTCGAAAGAATATTTTTCACTGTGTTTACGCGAAGTTTCCATCGGATGATCCTCCCGTTTTCGTCTGATAACTCGAAAATGTCTGCGCCAGATCCTCAATCATATCGGAAACATCCTCAAGACCGACGGACAGGCGAAGCAGGCGGTCGTCCAGACCGACGCTCAGCTTGAGCGCTTCCGGCGTCTCGGCATGCGTCTGTACAACCGGATATGTAATCAAGCTTTCCACGCCGCCGAGGCTTTCCGCAAAATAGATCAGCTGCACATTCTCTATAATATGGACCGCAAGATCACGGGACGAAAGGCGGAAGGAAATCATGGCGCCGGCGCCCGACGATTGTTTACGATTCGTATCATATCCCGGATGCGACGGCAGACCGACATAATAGACATCGATAACTTCCGGACACGTCTGAAGATATTTCGCAATTTCTCCGGCGTTCTTTTCCTGGCGTTCCAGCCGGACCGCCAGAGTCTTCAGACTCCGGATCATAAGCCAGCTGTCAAACGCACCGAGCACTGCGCCTTCGGACATTGAGATTCGTGACAACCGAGTACAAAGATCCTCATTAGGTCCTGCGACAACAAATCCGGCCAGCACATCGTTGTGTCCGCACAGATATTTCGTGCCGCTGTACACGACAAGATCCGCCCCGAAAAGCAGAGGTTTCTGGAAATATGAAGTCAGGAACGTGTTGTCGACGACGAAAAGTATCCCGCGTCCGGCGATTACGTCGCGAATAGCCGCCAGATCCGTAACGGTCATCATTGGATTCGACGGCGTCTCTACAAAGATCATCGCAGTGTTTTCGCGGATGCGTGAAGACAAAGCGGATGGATCCGACATCTTGATATATTCAAATTCGATTCCGTACGGTTCGTAAATGTCGCAGGCCAGCCGATGTGTGCCGCCATAGAGATCTTCGGACAGCAGCACGTGATCACCTGGCTTCAGCAGCCGGAAAACCGTTGAAATCGCGGCCATTCCGGACGAAAAAGCCCAGCATTTCTCACCTTGCTCCAACGCAGTGAGTGTTTTCTCCAGTTCTTCCCTTGTCGGGTTGCCCGCACGGGAATAATCATACCCCGTGCTCTGGTATAAGCCGTTATGGCGAAACGTCGCCGACTGGAAAATCGGGAAACTGATAGCACCTGTGCAGGGATCGGCACCCTGAAAGCCATGGGTCAATCGCGTATTATCTTTCATATTATCATCCTCTTTCTTCATGTAAATGTTTCCTGTGATTCATCGATACCCGGGAAGCTTCACATTCGAACAGAATGAATATTCGTCAAATCCTTAATCGCTTCGCCGGCCAGAATCAATCCGGCTACCGAAGGTACAAATGCATTGCTGCCGGGAACCTGTCTGCGAACCGCACAATTTCTCGTGCTTTCCGGCGGGCACACGCAGTTATGCTTGCAGCTGATCTCATCCGCTTCCGAAAGCGGCAGCGGAATCTCTCTGGAATAGACCACTTTGAGTGATTCCACACCCCGGACGCGAAGTTCACGTCTCATGACCTTGGCAAGCGGGCACACCGTGGTCTTATAAATATCCGCCACTTCAAAAGCTGTCGGGTCCAGTTTGTTACCGGCGCCCATACAGCTGATGATCGGGACGCCCGCAGCCTTGGCGCGCTCAATGAGCACGAGCTTGCAGGAAACCGTATCAATTGCATCGATAATATAGGAATATTTGGACAAATCATATTGGTCCGCGTTGTCAGCGCCGTAAAATACCTGATTAACTTCGACCTTCGCATGACGGTTGATATCAAGGATTCGGTCGCGCATGACCTCGACTTTGGACTTCCCGATCGTGGACAGCGTGGCAACCAGCTGGCGGTTAATATTGGTAACACACACAGCATCATCGTCGAAAAGAGCGATTCCGCCGACACCGCTTCGGGCAAGGGCTTCCGCTGCATAGGATCCGACACCGCCGATGCCGAACACAGCAACCACAGACGAAGATAGAATCTTCATCGCCTCCGGCCCGAACAGGAGCTGTGTTCTGGAAAATTGATTCAGCATAGGGTCTCCTTCTCATCCATAAAAGTCAGATGATCGCCTCTGGAAAAGTCCGGCAGATTTCCGGACCGGAGAATCCGTGCGGTCATACATTTCTGGCAGTCTTCCGCGTCGTCTCCCGTGCAAATTTTGTTGTCATACAAAGCATAGTCCGACCGCACAGAAATCGGTGACAGGTTCGGCATAACGACATTCGCGCCATACCCGAATCCTTTTTCCCGGCCCATTGGATCAATGGTGCCGAGAGCCGTCGTCGAGGGAATGAGCGACATCGGAAGAAGCAGCCGGGTCAGAGCGAGCATAACAAGCGTCATGTGCAGGGTTCCTGCCGGAAAGTCCGCAAATCGCGTGCCGATTGACGGAATAAACGGTCCGATTCCGACCATGTGCGGCTCGAGTTCCTGTAAAAACACAAGATCCGCAGCCAGATGTTTCGCCGTCTGATAGGGGGAACCGACCATAAATCCTGCGCCGACCTGAAATCCGATCGCCTTCAAATCATATAGACACGCCTTACGGTTGGCAAGACTCATCGCATCAGGGTGAAGCATCCTGTAATGTGCGTCCGCAGCCGTCTCATGGCGAAGCAGGTAACGGTTCGCTCCTGCTTCCAGAAACTTCCGGTACGACTCGTGCGGCCACTCTCCGATGGACAGCGTAATCGCCGTCTTCGGGAATTCGCTTCGGATCAGACGGATCAGATCGCAGATGCGGTCTTCTGTATAATACGGGTCTTCTCCGCCCTGCAGCACATAGGAGTGATAGCCAAGCCGGGCCCCGGTCCGGCAGCACGCAAGAATTTCATCATTGCTCAGGCGATATCTGTGCACCTGCCGCTGACTCCGGCCAATGCCGCAGTAGTAGCAGTCATTTTTACAATAATTTGTGAATTCAATCAGTCCGCGGAAAAAAACACGGTTGCCATATGCCTGGCTGCGAACTGCAAGAGCGGCTTCCGCCAATGCTTTCCGGGTCGATTCCAAGATTGTCCCATCGCCCTGATCTTCACTGAAAAAAGAAATGACAGCTTCCAAATCAGCCTGCGCAGCCAAAAGACCGGTCGTATCCTTCGATCCGTCCGCTAAAAACCGGAGTGCCTTTTCTTTTTGTCCAGCTATCCACGACTGAATCTCTTCCGCCGTACATTTCGTTATCGCTGTCATCGCAGGTCATCCGCCTTCATCATTCTTCTGTGTTCTTAGCCACAAGTCTTCGTTGATTTCTTCGATTCAGTGTCCGCTCATTATCGCACGGACCCCCGGAAAAAGGAATAGTTCCGGGTCATCGCAGAAGTGCAGCGCCTGTATCTCCCGAAAAAGATATGCAGGGAGAATTCCCTGCACATCCGTTCGAAATACCATTTGAATTGTGATCCGGAGCATTTTTCTTATGCAAATACTGCCGCAAAAGCCTCATCGAGCGCATCGATCAGATCATCGATATTCTCCGTACCGATCGAAAGGCGAATGGTGTTCGGGAGAATGCCTCCATCGGTCAGTTCGGATTCGGTCAGCTGGGAATGCGTTGTACTGGCCGGGTGAATCGCAAGGGATTTGACGTCGGCAACGTTGGCCAGAATCGAGAAAATCGGAAGACTGTCCACGAATTTCTTGGCCTCAGCAGCTCCGCCCTTGATCCCGAATGTGAAGATGGATCCGGCAAACTTAGGGAAGTACTTAAGCGCGAGCGCATGATACTTGTTGCTTTCAAGGCCGGGATGATTTACAAATGCGACATGTTCGCTTTTTTCGAGATACTGAGCGATCTTCAGCGCGTTCTCATTGTGGCGCTCCACACGGAGGGACAACGTCTCGAGTCCCTGCAGGAAGAGGAATGAGTTGAACGGACTTAAGCAAGCGCCGGTATCGCGCAGAAGAATAACACGTGCACGAAGGATGAAAGCAAGATTGCCGAAAGCCGAGGCCGGAACCAGTCCGTGATAGCTCGGATCCGGGTTTGTGTACTGCGGGAAACGGCCGGACGCCCAGTCGAATTTACCTGCGTCGACGATTATGCCGCCGATGCTTGTGCCGTGACCGCCGAAGAACTTCGTGGCGGAGTGAAGGACAATGTCGGCTCCGTGCTCAATCGGACGGAAAAGATATGGTGTGGCAAACGTATTATCGACAATAAGCGGAATTCCGTTGCGGTGTGCAATATCCGCAACGACGTCAATATCAATGATGTTGCCGTTCGGGTTGCCGAGGGATTCGATGAAGATCGCCTTCGTATTGGGCTGGATCGCCTTCTCAAAGTTCGTGACGTCATCCGGATCCACGAAGGTCGTTGTAATGCCCTGATACTTGAACGTATGAGCGAACAGATTGTAGGTTCCGCCGTATACGGTGCTTGCGGAAACGATATGATCTCCGGACGAGGCAACATTCTGGATGGCATACGTGGTTGCGGCCGAACCGGAAGCCACGGCCAGAGCGGCGGCTCCGCCTTCAAGGGCTGCGACGCGCTTCTCAAAAACATCGGTCGTCGGGTTCATGATTCTTGTGTAAATGTTTCCCGGTTTCCGAAGACCGAACAGATCGGCTCCGTCGTCGGAGTTCTCAAATACATAGGATGTGGTCTGGTAAATCGGAACGGCTCTGGCACGGGTGGTTGGATCAACCTCCTGTCCAGCATGTACCTGGAGTGTCTCGAACTTATACTTCTTTGTCATAAACGTACGTCCTTCCTTTTCGTACTGCCGAATCTATGCGGCAGTGATTCTGATTGTTTGCCGGACGTTCCTCCTCAGCCATGAAGAGCCCGTAAGCATTTCTTTGGATTTCTTATTCCTACCAAAACGATAGGTTTACTATACATCGAGA
>JADGQQ010000042.1 GCA_017881645.1 Clostridia bacterium | reverse complement strand
TTCATATTCAAAAACCGCGGATGAAAACGCCGGAGTAAAATCCACACCCTCTACAGCGAGAGCAGATAAAGATGCATCCGGAGACAAAAGACTGACAACGGGAACCGCTGTACCTGTTCCGGCTGCAGCAATGACCTGAGAACCCGAACTGTCTCTGAATCCGCCGATATTGCCAAGAAGAAAGTGTGCATCACCCGTGGGTGCCGCATCAATAACCTTAAAATAAAGAACACATACGGTAACCATATCATCCGAATGCATACTCGGATCGACCGGTGCCGGCAGGGGGTTCCCGCCCGCGTCAGCCGTCGGAGCGGTCTGATTGGCTGTGATGACGCTTTCAACCGTCTGGTCCAGTCCGGAGAGCGCTATAACACTCGTTGAAACCGAATTGCTGATTTCAAACGTTGACGGCAAAGCCGTTCCTTTGTCCATGCCAAGAAAAGAAACGTATGCAGGATCAAACTGAATTTCAATCGGCCCGAATCTGGTGAGGTTCGGAAATGTCTGGAAATTCACATTAAGCGAAATTGTATCACCCGCCTTGGCAGGTTCAGTGCCGGCGTATAAATTTACGGCCACAGAATTCTGTGCCTGTACCGGAACAAAAATAAGTACCGGAACAAGAACGGCAATCGAGAGTACGGCCGCAATCCATTTGCGTTTTGTCATTCTTTCCTCCCTTTTCTCCGGCATGCATGCCGGAGAAGGCTTCTTTACAGTATTATAACCATTGTTTGGCTGTATCTTCAATCATTCCTGCGGCAAGTTCCCGTATTCAGCAGGCAATTCCGTGTATATGGGAATGATAAACGAAAACGGGGAATGCAGCATGCTCTGTGAACGGTACGTGCTGTGATACCGCGAGCCTTCCGAAAAAGCCATCGTAATGTTCTGCGCGTACTGATGAAAATACAGGCCGTCTGCATTATTGACAACATCAAATTTTTGGAAATACAGTGTGTTCTGACCGATATCAATATAACTCGAAGCAATCCAGCGGGCACCGCCCCGTATCGCGAGATCCGCCGATGTCCACGGCAGCAGAAGTGCCTTTTCGCTGTCGGTAAGGACCTGTTCTTTCGGATCACTTCCCCACATGGCAAATTTCGCTCCGTTAATCAGAGCCCCGTTCTCAACGGTCGGATCCGGATTGGAAGCGATGTTGTAGAAATTGAAATAACCCTCATATCCGGGAAGCGTGCCGGTTGCGAGCATCGACTGTCCCTGCCTCCCCATTTCCTGCAGAATCCGGCTCGTCAGGAAATACGGCGATACGCCCGCTTCCTGTCCGGCCGCAAGAATACTTGCCGCGTAATCCGGCTGCGTCGATTCAAGAAAAGATCCTTTGACCATAGCTTGAACGCCGTCAATCGTATGTATCGACGGATCAAATGACAGTTTTTCAAACTGAAAAATATTCACCTGATCGAGGAAATTTCTCGGATCGAGAAAATAAGCAACCACATCGCTCCGGGCGGCCCGCCAACCACCGCCGTCATATACGGGACTTCCTTCTTTTACCCAGTTCGGATGGTAATTATCATCAATCAGACTCTTATTCTCATGATCCTGCGCCAGCATGAGATCGTTCCAGGAGATTCCTGTCTCATAAGGAATAAACTGATATGTCGGTTCTTGATTGTGCAGCAGCCAGATTCCGCTTCGGTAGCTCTCCGGGAAAAACTGCAGCGTACTGGTATCATATCCCTGTGCATCGATTCCGGATAAGAGATACAGCCGGTATTCGTGGATAACCAGGTCAAAATCCGTGACATATATATGGATGATATTGCGTGACGGTGCCACCGCAACCGTCCCGTCTGCCGCTGCGGGCGAAAGCAGCCCGTCTCCGGATTCCTGTTCCACTCGAACAGATGCCGCATAACCTTCAACACAGGAAATGTCAGCCAGCACTGATGGCAGTGCGCTCGCTGTGACATAACCGTAGGAGTCCGTCCCGGGGTCGAATTTCGGGTATATGGGTATCGCAGCTTCTGATCCTGCCGGGGTGAACGCAAGAGATGCAATTCGACCGTTAATCGGAAGAAACGTCAGATCCTTCATTTCATAACTAAGCACATTGGCACTCAGATCCCGGCATTCCACAATTTTCTGCAGTGCTGCCTCGGAATCCGGCTCGGAAAGGATCTGCGCCGGCACATTTCCGACATCCGAGACCACAGCCAGATATTTACCGTCGGAATTGACCGCGACTTCTTTGGACTGAATCATGAGATATCTGATTTCATCCGCAGAAATTTCAGCCGCGCCTTTTTGCACACGAATATAGAACATATTCTGATAAGGACTCGTATACGGATCCGATGCGTCTGACTTCGGAAGGACCTGCAATTTCCCCCGAAGAGCTTCTGTCCGGGGTCCGGGAAGGTCATTGGTTCCGATCCTGTTGCCGTACATATCATAGAGGGTTACCGAAATGTCCCCTGTTTCCTGAACAAAATTCACATAGGCATTCCGGTCTTTCGCATCCAGTTTGTACCATACGTCCGTTTGTCCGGCAGGAAGCGAGCCTTTCTGTACCCCGTCATTGATGAGGTCGAAAAATGCTGGAATCGTAACGCTGCCGCCGGATAATATGCTCCCCCGGCCATCTGACGTGCGCAGCAGAACTTTTACGTCGTGCGTGCCCGCGGCTTCGCGGCGTGTGTCCCAGGTCATGGAAAAGCTTTTTTCTCCCGAAGCGTCGGCAGTGACGGATAACTGACCAGGGCGAAGATTATCGTCTATATAGAAATCCGTGCGGGCCTGCGTTCCGTCAATCGTGATTTTCCCGCTGACCTGTCGGACGCCAAACCCGAGGCCCTCATCATCTTGAAGAGGATTCTCCAGTTGTACCGACTGGATTCTTGTGCCGACCGGATCTGCTGTGGAAGAGGACCCGGCAGGTGCGTACTCCGGCTGAAGGCTGCGAAGCGCCTGTTCCGCAACATAGACCCGTGAGTTTGCAGCAAGGGAATCCTTCCATAGTGCGGCATGATCTTCTGTTCCATACACCGCATAGGAGAGGTCTTCTGCAAATGCCGCATCGTCTTTGCCGGAAAAAAGATACTGCGTTCCCGTAAATATTACGCGGACGCATTCGGATGTTGTAAGCTGACCGGCGGAAACTTCCGCCTGCCATATGTGCGCCGCACCCGGCACCTGCGTCCGTTCACACGTCCGTTCAATAATCGCTTTTTCTTCGGCGGACAAAGTCCTGACTGACCCTTGCGAAAACAACATAAAGAGCAGCAATGCAATTACGATGATTCCAGATAAAAAAATCCCTGCTGCCAGCCCGAAATATGCACGTCGGATATTATTCTTCACATCGTTCCCCCGGTCATCCTCTGATTTGATCGAGCGTCATGCCATACGCCGGCATGAAATGCTCCATAAAATAAGCAACCTCAGGCAAATGGATTCGATCGATGGAATCCCGAATACCCATCTTGGCAGAGGAGAATTCACGGTTTCCTGAATTCTCTTCCGAAATGCACTTGATATATGCGCAGATCCGGTCTGCAGCCTTGACGATATGGTAGGCACCATCCTTCATCGGATCCGTTCGATCCGGACAGAAAAGCCCCCTGTACTCGTCTCTCATTGCCTCGGGAAGAAGCGACAGCAGTGTATCGGTTGCCTGTCCTTCGATTTGTTTGTAAGCTTCCGTAATCTGCGGATTATGATACTTGATCGGTGTCGGCAGATCGCCCGTGATGATCTCGGATGCATCATGCAGCATCGCCAGTCCCATTGCATAGAGCGGATCCACTTTCGGGCGGCCTTCCGGACAGATGCAATTTCTAATCGTAGCCAGTGCGTGGGAAATCATCGCAACATCCATGCTGTGTTCCTTGATGTTTTCGGTGCGGTTATTTCGCATCAGACCCCACCGATTAATATACTGCATGCGGTCAAGCATCGCGTAAAAAGAAAAATCCGTCTTTTCGCCCGTCGTGGAAGGGTCGTCTGCAACATTCTTATTCATGGTTTACCTCACACCCAGTATATGGATTCATAACACTTATTCGCATAAGAGTCCGTCATTCCGGCTATATAATCCGTGATGATCTGCACGGAGGAAGCGGATGGATCCGGATAGGATTCATGAAAAACCGCGAGTGCCTCCAACACGGGATTACCCGACGCTCTGGCTTTCTGCGGATCTGCCATAGCCGAAAGCATTGCGTCAAAAAGTCCTTCGACCGTAGTCTGCACCCTTGTTTCGTATTTCTTAATCTTATCGGACTGATATATTCTCCGTACGTTTTCTTTCAGAAGAGCTTCCATCGCCTGCCCGGTTTCGTCGGAAAGGATTACGCCATCCTTATTCAAACTATTATGAATGATATCGGTTACGAGCGTATGAATAATCTGCGAGTTCGTGACGCCCAAGGTGGATGTTATCGCCGGCGGAATATCTTCAAATTCCAGTATTCCGGCACGCGCCGCATCCTCGATATCTCTTCCTACATATGCAATCTTATCGGCTATGCGAACGACGCAGCCTTCCAGTGTGGCCGGCATCGGATGTCCGCCGCTCCGGGACAGAATCGAATCCGTCAACTTTGTGCGATCCGGGAAAAGCTTATATTCACTGTATGTCTCGCCGCAATGGGATACGATTCCGTCACGCACCTCGAAAGACAGATTCAATCCTTCGCCGGGTTTGCCCGCCCGGGTCGCCAACAGGTCGGCAACGCGAAGGCTTTGCATTTCATGCTGAAAAAAAAGATTCTTATCCAGTCTGCTGACGCAGGCGTGGAGAGTCCTTTCTCCGGAATGGCCGAACGGCGAGTGGCCGATATCATGCCCGAGGGAAATCGCCTGCACAAGATCCAGATTCAGATTCAGGGCGCGTGCGATGGTGGTCGCTACGTAGTTCACATAAATGACATGCTCGATTCTGGAGCAGATATGATCGTTCTGCGGGTTAAAAAACACCTGTGTCTTGTGACGCAGCCGCCGGAAAGCCTGCGAATAGATGATGCGCCCTGTGTCACGTTCAAAATCGGAACGGATGGTACAGGGTTCTTCCGGGAATCTGCGGCCACGGCTGTCTTTGCTGTGAAATGCATAGGGGGAAAGATTCTTCTCTCTATTGTCCCGAAGCATCGATATAAGCGCCTGATCCCTGGGATTATCCGTCGAATCAAATGCGGATGCCGGTGAAATCCGGCCTGAGGAGTACTCGTCAAACAAGTTCTGTTCATTCTGCCGGTTATCCATAAAGGTTCCTCCTGTTCCCTATCGATTATATCACAGAGGCAAAAAATCGCCCGTTTTGACTGTTAGGCTCTGGTGAGCTTTGCCTGACGAACAAGCATGTTTTTGGTAGTACGGTTATCAAATGCAACGCTGACAAGCGCGTCTCCGGCGACCTTTTCGACAGTAACAACCGTGCCCTTGCCAAAGCGGGGATGCAGGACTTCCATTCCTTTTGCGATTGTGTCCGGGGTCAGAAAATGATCATTCCCTGCATTTTCAGACGCAGAACCCGTTGGAGTCCTTTGGCTCGATGATGAGCCGGAATAGGCAAAAACATGTGCCGGCTGTGTTCCGCTTTTGGCGCCGAACGGCGTCGATGCAGCAGAGCGAACCGTACCGCTGT
This sequence comes from Clostridia bacterium, assembly GCA_017881645.1. GTDB lineage: Bacteria > Bacillota > Clostridia > Saccharofermentanales > Saccharofermentanaceae > Firm-13. The sequence goes on along the minus strand of JADGQQ010000042.1, from coordinate 9,564 downwards.
CTTCCATCAGGGTTCTTCGCGCTGAACCGATGGTGTCAATGTACTGCGCATCAATTTCTCCGATAAATCTGGACGCAGGAAGCTCCTGTGTCTGACCAAAAAGCATCCGGCTTCTCGCGGAAGTAATGTGAAGCTTGTTCTTGGCGCGGGTTATGGCTACATACGCAAGGCGCCGTTCTTCCTCGACTCCGTCTTTGCTGTCAAGCGAGCGCGTTCCGGGGAAAATGCCTTCTTCCGTACCAATCAGGAATACGACGCCGAACTCAAGTCCTTTGGCGCTGTGGATGGTCAGAAGGCGGACAAAATCGTCGTCCATTCCCTCGTTATCTCCTTCGGAATAGAGAGCTGCGTTTTCGAGGTACGACTGCATGAGACCTTTCAGATCCGTATCGTATGTTGTGTCTTTATGGCTGAACGCATCGGAAATCGCCTCTTCACCCAATTCCGCCGACAGCTCTTCTTTTGCAGCCGCCTGGTCTTTGCGGCGGGCTTCAAATTCTACAGCTTCCGACAGCAGTTCGCGCAGGTTCTCGATCCGGTCGACGGTCTCGCCTTTTTTCTCTTTTTGCTCAATGATTTCCTGCATGATACCGGACTGATCCTGCACATACTCGATGTATTCCGCAAAACTCATCTTGTTCTCCATGAGTTTTTCACGAAGCGCATTTACAAGGGAAGCAAACTGCTGAAGCTTGTGCGATGCCCTGGCCAGTTCAGGATATTGCGGCGCGGATGCGCAGACCTGCAGATAGGTCGAGCTCTCTTCCAGAGCGATTTCTTTGACGCGGTCGACGGTTGTGTCTCCAAGTCCCCGTTTCGGCACGTTGATTATTCTGTCAAATGCATAATTATCGGATGGAGAAATGATCAGTCGAAGATAGGCAAGAATATCCTTGATTTCCTTTCGGTCATAGAACCGCTGTCCGCCATACACGCGGTATGGAATTCCCTGCTCCCGGAAAGCCGATTCAATGGTTCTTGAAAGAGCATTCACGCGATACAGTACAGCGATATCTCCGAATTTGCAGCTCTTCATGCGCACCAGACGCTGGATCTGATCCGTTACATAATAGGCTTCCGCTCCGTGATGATCGGCACAGTAATGCGTGATTTTCTCGCCCGCCCCAAGATCCGTCCGGAGCTTCTTGTCTTTTCGTGTGACATTCTTCTTAATGACGCTGTTTGCCGCCTGAAGAATATTGTTGGTCGAGCGGTAATTCTGTTCAAGCTTAATGACCGTGGTATCCTTGAAATCTTTCTCAAAATCAAGAATGTTCCGGATATTGGCTCCGCGGAATGAGTAGATCGACTGATCATCATCGCCCACAACGCACAAATTCCTGTATTTGGCTGCCAGAAGCTGAATCAGCCGGTACTGCGCCTGATTGGTATCCTGATATTCATCCACAAGAATATACCTGAATTGTTCCTGATAGAAATGCAGTACATCCGGGTTGCGTGACAGCAGAGATACTGCATAGAAAAGGATGTCATCGAAATCCATGCCGTTGCTCTGACGCAGTTTTTCCTGATATTTCCGGTAAATTGAGGCGATTTTCTGACGGCGGTATTCCGGACCGGCATCCTTCTCGAAATCCTCGGGAGAGATAAGTTCATTCTTGGCCTTACTGATCTCCGCCTGAACGGAACGCGGAATAAATATCTTGTCATTCAGATTCAGCTCGGAAATGCATTCTTTGACAATTTTCAGCTGATCATCCGTATCGAGAATGGCAAAGCTCTTTTCAAACTGCAGAAGCTCGGCGTGCCGGCGCAGAATTCGGGCGAACATCGCGTGAAAAGTCCCGACCCACATATACGATGCCATATCACCGACCAGATCGCGGATGCGGTCCTTCATTTCGGCGGCGGCTTTGTTCGTAAATGTAATAGCAAGAATAGCGGACGGCCTGACTCTGCGGATGCGAACGAGATACGCGATCCTGTATGTGATGACGCGGGTTTTCCCGGATCCGGCTCCCGCAAGTATCAACAGCGGACCTTCATCATGGCATACAGCGTTCTTCTGTTCGGGATTTAAACCGGATAAAAGACTCGTCTCCCAGGATGACCCTGCCGTATCGTTATATTCGTTCATTTCGCTCAAAAAGTTGTCCTCCAACATCGTGCATTCGGTCCATTAAGTGTGCTTCATTATACCATAAAAAGAGGCTGTCTCTTTTCAGAAACAGCCTCCGACGCGCCCAGGACGGTACAACAACGAAAACAAATAACATAACCAAACTCAATCAGACAAACAAATCATATTGACCGGACAAAACCGCAGTTCAACCTGACGCGAATGATACAAAACTTAATAAGTAGGCTCGATCAGACCGTAATTCCCGTCCTTGCGCTTATACACAACACAGACACTTCCGGCATCTGCATCCAGGTAAACCAGAAAGCTGTGTCCCAGCATCTCCATTTGCAATACGGCATCGTCCTGGGTCATGGGGACCAATTCGAACGACTTACGCTTGATAATTGACTTCTCTTCCGCCTCTTCATCATCTGTTTCATCCGCTACATCCTTCAAGTATTCCTTAACATACGAGTAATCGTGGATTTGCTTCTCAATTCTTGTCTTCTGTCTCCGAATCTGTGACTCGAGTTTATCAACGGTTCGATCCACTGCAGAGAGTATATCTTCGTCCTTCGCCTCTGCTCTATAAATACGATTCTGAAGTTTCAACGTAATTTCAACCTTCTTAATGTCTCGTTCGGGGTGAATCTTAATACTGAAAGCCGCTTCATCTCCAAAATACTTGTGGAATTTTTTTAGCTTTTCTTCGATCTTCTCCTCTAATCTTTCTCCTACGTGAATTCCGATACCCTGTGTCGTGATTTTCATAGAATCACATCCTTCCGGCTTCTATTCAAAGAACCTCTGACGAGATTCTTGTATTCATTATACGCACGAAAAAAAAGAAACCCCGTCACATTATGTACAGTGTTTCTTTTGGGAAAGTGCTATAATATTAGTGTTGTGTCAGGATCAGACTGCATCACATGACACAGTGCCCTTATTCGACCCGGTTCGGGTCTTCCGCAGGAATAATCGTTTGAATTGCCTCGACCGGCGCCGGCTCATCTGAGACCGGTGCTTTTTGTTCGGCATCTGCAGCAGCATCTGCAGCAGCAGCAGCAGCAGCAAGCACGGATGCGGACTGTGTCTGCGGCAGATCCACCTTTTTATCTGATCCGTCCGGAAAACGCGCTCCGCAGACGGAGCAGAATGTGTGCTCCAGAGGGTTTTCCTTCTTACAGGTTGTACAAAGCTTCAGGCCCTTTTCGAAAAGGATCTTCAGATTGTTCACTTCGATATCCGCATGTAATGCAGTGATTGCATCGCATCTGGAGTTGATTTCCTTGGAAACATCCGCGGATGCATCTCTATATTGGCCGTAATACAGCCGCCCGATTTCGTCGAAATACCGGATAATACTCGCGTTTTTTTCATCTATCGATTTTTGATGCAATGCAATCGTTTTCATTTTAGGATCGAATAGCGCCATTTTTGTCTCCTCCACAGGGATGGTTCGAAAAACATCATCTTTAAGCCAATGACATTATAACTCGAATCCTGCAAAACAAAAAGGGAGGCCTTCCGTATGGCTAAGCCATGCAAAAGACCTCCCTTGATCAAAAGCAAATCCGACTGAAATTACTTCGCGTCTACTTTTGCCATATGCTCGATGAGCATAAGGACTTTGTTGGAATAGCCCCACTCATTGTCATACCACGAAACGAGCTTTACAAAGTTAGCGTTCAGTGCGATACCGGCATCAGCATCAAAGATGGATGTACGGGGATCGTGAATGAAGTCGGAAGAAACTACCAGGTCTTCCGTGTATCCAAGGATACCCTTGTACTGCTCGGACTCGGAAGCCTTCTTGATGGCAGCCTTGATCTCGTCATAAGAAGCACCCTTCTCAATACGGACCGTAAGATCAACAACGGATACGTCTGCTGTCGGAACACGGAAAGCCATACCGGTCAACTTACCGTTGAGCTCGGGAATTACCTTGCCGACTGCCTTGGCAGCGCCGGTGGAGGAAGGAATGATGTTGAAAGCTGCGCCGCGGCCGCCTCTCCAGTCCTTCTTCGAAGGGCCGTCAACGGTCTTCTGTGTTGCTGTAGTAGCATGAACGGTAGTCATAAGACCCTCGACGATGCCGAAGTTGTCGTTAATGACTTTTGCAAGAGGAGCCAGGCAGTTGGTTGTGCAGGAAGCATTGGAAACAACTGTCATCTCTTTATTGTATTTGTCCTGGTTAACGCCCATGACGAACATCGGAGCATCAGCTGAAGGAGCGGAAATAACAACTTTCTTTGCGCCGCCGACCAAATGAGCCGCAGCCTTGTCAATCGTTGTATATACGCCTGTGGACTCTACGATATAATCAGCACCGACGGATTTCCAGTCGATCTGAGCAGCATCCATGCATGCGAAAACTTTGATTTTTACGCCATCGACAACGATGAAATCTTCACCGACTTCGATTGTTCCTTCGAAACGGCCATGTACTGTGTCGTATCGAAGCATGTATTCCATGTACTTAGGATCGATAAAAGGATCGTTGATTCCAACCACTTCAATGTTCGGGTTTGCAACTGAAGCACGGAAAACCAAGCGCCCGATACGTCCAAATCCATTGATTCCTACTTTAACTGCCATGTTTATTCCTCCTACATGTTCCCTGAATCAGGGTTAATTCTACTTGTCGGTGCATTTCACCACAAAAATTTTACCGCAAACCGCGTATGATTACAACAGAATCCAATGAACGCAAGCGTAGAAAATATCTTTCATTTCATGCAAATATATCAACAAATTGACAAATATATCGCTGAAACAATTTTCATTTCGAAATCATGGCTGATTTCCGGGCTTCGATACGGCAGATCGAGACCCCTCTGTCTGTAAATTTCTGTTCGAATTCCGTGCGCACATTGCCGGAATCCCACTCGCTTCCATGAAGATCCGTCGTATGTTTATCCAGATGAAATCCCGAAACAGCAAACTCCTCCAGAGAGAACGCAAACAGCTTCAAATCATCCGTTTTGAAGTGAATTTCACCGTCCTCCTTCAGCAGATGTCTATACAATTGCAGATAATCCCGATGTGTCAGTCGACGCTTCGGTTTTTCGCGGCGCGACCAGGGATCGCAGAAGTTGATATAAATACGGTCGACCTCGCCGTCGTCAAAAAAGTTCTTCAGAAGAATCACATCGGTCCACACAAAAAACAGGTTCGTTACCCCGGCTGCAGCGGCTTTCTCAATCGCCGCCAGAATGACGGAATCTTCCTTTTCAAGCGCGACGTAGCAAATATCAGGATTCCGCCGAGCCGTCTCAATGGCGAATCCGCCCTTTCCGCAGCCCAGTTCGAGGTACAGAGGCGTCTCTGGCGGCATGCAGCAGGCTTCCCGCCAATGCCCGCGGTTCGCAACAGGAACCGGAAACCAGTACGCCGAGCAGGCATCCATTCGGAGCGGGATGTTTTTCTTTCTTCGCATTCTTGCCATGTTGAAAATATCCTTTCGTTCAAAACCCTTATGCATTCTCCGGTTCGTAATCATACCACCGGAAAACAAAAATGAAAACGGCGTCTGATGAATCATCCGTATATCTTTGGATGTCAGCAAAACATTCATAGAAAAAACCGTGGCTTCCTTGTATGATTCGATACCATTTGCGATAAATATTTAATGTTTTACGTTAATTTCTTCTTGCAATACGTAAATTCCCGTGTTATGATGGCTTCAATAGAAAAAATGGAGGGAGAACAATGAAAATGAAAATTGAATTTGACAAAAACAAAAGTGTATTTACTGTTGGACAGCTGCTCATCGGACTCACGATGGGTCTGGTCGTTATCTCTATGTTGCTTATGGTACTCTCCAATTATGTTGCAATAGACAGCAATACCTGGTTCGGAAGATTTGCAGATACGATGATCGGCTCGCAGAAAAGCTTCACAGCTGTCGAGGGTTGGCTGGCCATTGATATGACTGCAGCCTCAACGCATTTTAATCAAATTGCTTTGTATTCAAGCGGAGATCTGTTGATGCTGCTCGTCCTCATTTTCTATATCATTACGAAGTTCAAAAGAATTGTGTCGGCTTTTGAAGATAAGAAGCAGATTTTTCTTGCGGAGAACGGCAAATCCCTGCGTCACATTGGCCATGGCATCATCCTGTATATGCTCGTTTCGTTTACGTATAATTTCCTGTGCAGCGGGTACCTGCATATGTTATTGAACAGCGAATTTGAAAAGACAGGGCTGCAGGCCAATGCGTACATTATTGTAGACCCATACTTCTTCTTATATTGCTTTGTGTCCGCCGGCGCGGCCTATGCTTTATCAGGTATTTTCAAAAAGGGACTGGAGCTCCGTGAAGACAGTGAGTCATTTGTTTAGGAGGGATACCCCATGATCATCGTGAGATTAGACCGGGTTATGGCGGACAGGAAAATGTCGCTGAATGATCTGGCTGAGCAGGTAGGTATTTCCAATGTGAATCTGTCTCAGCTGAAAACCGGAAAAGTGAAAGGCATTCGTTTTCAAACCGTGAATGCTATCTGCAAAGCGCTTCACTGCCAACCGGGAGATTTACTGGATTATATAGAAGATGAAAAATAAATCAGCAACAAATTCCGACATGAAACGCAGATTGTACCGTGAATAAAAATAGAAAGAGCCGCCAGCGAAATACTGGCGGCCCATTTTTACTTTTCATCGAACATTCAGATGCATTTTACTTCGGAGCAACAACTGTGTTCATGATCAGAGTGACTGCAGTCTGTGCCAGCAGTCGACCATTGATCGATGCATTTGCAGCCATGCTGATATTTGTCTGACACAGAACAATTCCTTCGAAATGCGCATCCGTGCCAATTGAAACCGTTTCTGCGGCCTGCCATACAATGTTCTTAGCCTGCACACCACCCGTCAGGATAATGTGAGTTCCGCTGGCCTGTGTGATGCCTTTGGCTACTTCGAAAATGAATATATCATTTGCGCCGCCGCTTAAGGTGACATCAGAATTGATAGAAACACCGGTACTCCACTTGTAAACACCGGGTGTCAGTGTTCTTCCGCTAATGTCCCCTGTATACAGTTCGGTATAGTTTGCAGCTCTGCCGGCAGCATCGGTATACGCTGCTTCCATATTGCATACTGCTGTCGTAAGATTGCTTGGGGTCGGCGATGTATAATCCGGAGCGAATACTTTACCCGTCACCTGGGTGGATGTTGAAAACTGATTCGTGGCATCCGCTGTCAGGGAAAATCCGGTAATGGCTGTCGAACCGATAGGGCTGACTGCAATATCACCTGTGACAACGGACTTGGGCACGGAAGATATTCCTGATTTTGCCAGAATTGTATATTTACCCGCCATGCCAAGGTTAATGGGGGCGGTTCCGGTTTTGGGTGCTGCTGATACAGCTGAAAATGAAAGAATCAGCACGCTTGAAACACAAAATAGTGCCAGAATCTTTTTGATCGATTTGCTCTTCATGATACTTTTCTCCTCGTGAATTTTTCCATATTTTCGAAGGTTTATTTTTGAAAACCTATGATCCCTATGACATGAAAAATAGAGTAACCACCCTTAAAGGTTAGCACTGTATGACCCGTACGTCAAACTTTCCGGGCTGAAAAAACAGCCGGAAATGCCTGCAATCAGGGCATCCGAGCCTTGAAAGAACTTCATAGCCGACGCATACAGGTTCATGAGAAATATTGAAAATAAATTTTTTCGACACACTTTCGCAGGTGGTAAAAATGTCTTGTATTGCTGAATTTCTCAAACAATTTTTATACAAAAAGAAGTCGAAATTGCGGAAAAATGTCATCGAAAAAGACGACTTTTTCAAGCGCTGAAATCTTTTGAAGTCAGGTGAAACTCTCGACAATTTTATCTGCAATTGCAACGGTTTCCATCGCGTCTTTTGCGTAGTAGTCCGCTCCGATTTCCTGAGCGACTTCCGGCGTAAGAACTGCGCCTCCGACAATGATCGGACAGATGTCGGGAAATTCCTTCAGACGGGCAATCGTCTTCTCCATGAAAAAGACGGTTGTGGTCATTAAGGCCGACAGACCGATCAGCTTGGGTTTGTGTTGCAGAAAGGCATCAACAACCTTCTCGACAGGAACGTCTTTACCGAGATCGATGACATAATAGCCATAACTCTCCAGCACGACACGCACAATATTCTTACCGATATCATGTACGTCACCCTGTACGGTTGCCAGAAGAACCGGGCCTTTTCCCCGGGAATTTTCTCCTGCCGCAAAGGTCTCCTTCAAAATACCGAAGGCAAGCTTGGTCGTCTCAGCTGACAGGATCAGCTGCGGAAGGAAAAATTGACCGGATTCATATTTTTTACCGACGTCGTCAAGACCCGGAATCAATTCGCCGTTAATGATATCGAGAGCGTTTTTCGTGAGGAGTTCAGTTCTCGTCTTCTCTTCAATCCGCGCCTTCATGCCGGCAATGACCATGTCCTTCAGAGACATATCGGCCACCGGTTTGACAGGATCAATCGACAGCGGGGACGACGGCTGTGCACTCGAAACAGTGCCGATTGCTGTATCGGACGCATGCCGCGCGATGTATCGTGAACTGTCGGGATCTTTATATGTGAGGACTTCGAACGCATCAATGGTTGCCATCAGTTCCCGATCCATCGGATTGATGATTGGAAGATCCAGTCCTGCGTAAAGTGCCATGGCGAGGAATGTCTTGTTGATAAGAGGGCGATTCGGAAGGCCGAAAGACACGTTGCTGCATCCGAGAACCGTGTGGACGCCCAGTTCGTTCTTTACAAGGGTGAGCGCCTTAAGTGTCTCAATGACTTCTTTCTGCTGTGCGGACGCGGTCAGCACCAGAGCGTCGATGATAACATCCGACCGGTCGATTCCGTAACTTTCCGCTGTCTCAATGATCCGTCGCGCGATCGCCAGACGATCTTCCGCCCGATCCGGTATACCGTTTTCATCAAGTGTAAGTCCGAGAACCACACCGCCGTATTTTTTCACAATCGGGAACACGGCATCCATGACTTCTTTTTTGCCGTTGACGGAGTTGATCAGCGGTTTGCCGTTATAGATGCGGCAGGCGGCTTCCAGTACTTCCGGATTGGAACTGTCGATCTGCAGCGGAAGCCGGATGACTTCCTGCACACTGCGGACGACCTTCACCATCGTGGCAATCTCGTCAATACCGGGCACGCCGACATTGACATCGAGCACATCTGCGCCTGATTGTTCCTGATGAATCGCCTCAAGAATGACCTCGTCGTATCGTTGATGACGCAGCGCTTCCTTGAGTTTTTTCTTGCCGGTCGGATTGAGCCGCTCTCCGCAGACAATCACACGGTCTCCTAATGTAACACAGTCGCTGCCGCTGGTAATACGTGTACGCGCCGGATTTTCGCGTCTTTGCAGAACGATTCCGGAGAGCTGCCCGGATGCCTGTCGAATATAGTCAGGAGTGGTTCCGCAGCATCCGCCGACCGCGCTTGCGCCGGCGCGGACAAAGTCGCAGATAT
>JADGQQ010000041.1 GCA_017881645.1 Clostridia bacterium | reverse complement strand
CTTAAATAGATATTCCGAAATGTATTTTTATCGAAGGCGAAAGGGAATTTTTGTAATTGCTTCGATCAAATCGCGGAAAGCCTGCCATTCCTGCGGAAACTGACTGTTTCCGACAATCCGGACCTGCGGGCTCTGCCGAAAGGAAATGACAACGGTCCAGTCTGCGGGATGACAGACTGTAATGTCGTCCTGAGAGACCAGTCCGGTATAATGCGTCGTCCACTGCAGAAGATGCGTGCCCGGAAGGCGCATGCGCAGCTCCTTGATTTTATCCGTTGACATAGATCGCACAAAATTGTTATTCCACTGAAGGCTATCCTTCCATGTAACAATTTTCCTGTCAAAATCAATGCTTGCACGCAAACTGCTGCGGCGATATCCGGACAGCTCCGCCTCGATGCAGATGATTTCCTGATAGGTTTTAGCAGTCATGTCCACTTCATGGGATCTGTCCGGTTTCATGTTTCCTGCCGGAAGCGGCATGTTCTGTAACATGCTCATGATATCTTCACCCCGAATATTGAACCGGCTCTTGTTCCGATCACTATCATTCCGTTAAATACGATGGGCGATGATTCCATATTTCCAGTCTTGAGTTCGTTGGCGGTTCCTTTATTCCGGATCGTCTGCAGATAACAGATGCGTTTCCCTGTTTTCCCGTTTACGAGGTGAATCTGACCGACACTGTCACACATAACAATATAGGCATTGCCTTCTGCGTCATATACGTCAACCGGTGAACTCCATGAATACTGGTTCATCTCATAGGTCCATACTTCTTCTCCGGTATCTTTGTTATATGCGACGAGACGATTTCCGCTGTAAAGACCGTTCGTCATACAATAGGAAAAGATAACAAGATCCGATATGGATTGTTTGCCGACAATCGGAGTTCCCAGCATGCCGCCGTTAATGTCATCGCCTTTGTCCACACCGTTATGTGTATAACAGGATTGATCCGTCTGCCAAATCTCATCGCCGGTCATCGCATCAATTTTGTACGTATACGAAGCCCCCATATAGTCAAGTTCATCTGACCGCTGCCAGTCAACTTCGGTTCCGACATATAAGTAAACCCGGCCTGCGTCTTCTTCAATAACCGGAGTGACATCCGAATCGTCGTCCAACTGCCGCGCCCAGACTAATTGCATCGTATTCAGATCGATGCAGATCAGGTTGCCGGAATTGTCATTGCAGTAGCCGTAGTGATCATACACCGACATAGAACTCTCGATACCAATCGAACTGCCCGAAATACCGTCAATCAGATATCGATAGGCGACGCTTTCAGGATTGATGGAAATCGTTCCCGCCGTCTTGTCAAAAACCGTATTCAGTTTCAGCGTATAGATCATGCCGTTTTCATTCGGGTAAAGCAAAGTGTCCGAGGCTGCATTCACAATCGGTGAAGAGTCACAGGCCCCCCAATTCGTCCGGAAAGCGCGGGAATCCATACCATTCTGGAAATGCAGCATTTTCGAATCAATCAGACTGTATATGCGGTATCCGATCAGCTTATTCGCATCTCCGTCCACACCATTGGAATCCCCCTGCCCTACATACAGCAGCGGGTATCCGCGGGGATCAACGCAAGGTGTTCCTTTAATCGTTGCTCCGACATAGATCGGATCCCTGGTTTGTGTTCCGTCATCCAAATCCAGAAAATATACATTGCCGTCCATCGTAGCGATAATCACTTCCGTCAGACCCTTTTTTGCTTTCTTATCCGGATAAAGATTCATCATTTGCTGAACGTCCCAGTCCCACTGAATCGCAAGAGGCTGACCTGTCCAGCCGGTGCCCGACCAGGAAAAAGCCCAGGAGGAGGATGCTTTTGTGCCCACTTTGTTGAAGTCCCACATCTGTGTCAGGGCGCCCTGTGTAACTTCAGTCGTTCCCCATGAGGCACAGTTGCGGAAGTTGTTCCCGCGGAAAGTTAAAATTCCCGGAACCGACTGAAAATTCACGGGGTCTCCCATAGAAATGGCCGGCGACCTCGTATAAGGTGAGATAACCGTGTCTCCTGTCATTACGTCCTGTGTAACGCCGCGCTCAGACGGAGACAGTCCGGACGCGGGCTGACCCATCGGTACATTCATGAGGGCTTTGCCGGGAAACAATACCGGATTCTGATAAGATGCGATGGTAACGGGCGGAACCGGAGTCGCAGTGGTGATGATTATATCCTTCGAAGACGTCCCTGCTGATCCGGATGTCGTTTCATTTGTGCTCTCCTTCGGTGAATCCATCGAAGATATCCAGGTATATAACCCGACGACCACGACGGTCAGGACAAGAACTGCCGTTAAAGCAATCAGTGCTGAAAACCCGCCGTTCTGTTTTTTCCTTCTGGGACGATGAAACTGATTATCATACCGGACGTAATTTGATTGGCTCATATTTTGTCCTTCCGCGGCTCGAGTTATACATTTTTGAATTCTAACACAACTTAATCCCGTTTTCTACCACATGCCTATAACTCCAAATCCTGTGCGATTTCTTCGAGTTTGCGAAGCCGGTGATTCATGCCCGATTTTCCGATAGGCGGAGTCATAAGATCTCCGAGATCCTTGATGGACATGCCCGGATTCTCGATACGAAGTCGGGCGGCTTCCAGTAGTTCTTTGGGAATCTGCGCGGCAGCGGTGTGTTCCAGAAGAGTCTCAAGAACCGAGCTCTGACGAGCGCAGGCATCCGCCTGGCGCTTTGCATTGGCCGTATCGCAGTTTACAACACGGTTCACCGTGTTCCGGAGCTCCTTATCCACCCGTACACTTTCAAATCGAAGCAGACTGTTGTGCGCACCGACCGAAGCAAGGAAATCCGCAATGGCCTGTCCCTCCTTGAAATAAAGCACGGGATGACCGTTTCGGCTCATGATACCCGGCTCAATATTCTCCGCATGCAGAAGAAGCACCAGGAAATCCGCCGCCCGAACACTTCGGACGGTAATTTCAATCTGATAAGACTTTGTTGGTTCCGTCATCATCCCTGATGCGAGAAAAGCTCCGCGAAGGGCCGCCCGCCGCAAGGCGGTCGAAGACGAAATATGGTCCTGAAGCGGTTCCTTATCGTATTTTTGTATGAACCCTTCAAAAGTAACCGTTTCAGCGGGCAGCGGAAAGATGTGCCATAACGACCGGATCGCTTTTTCGGATTTTTCAGCAAGCGCATCCAACCCGATCGCCCGAAGCTGCCCGACGAGTCTTTCTGCGTAGGCAAAAGACGATGTCGTAAAATACATCGGGTCGGGTTCTTTATCTGCTCCCGGCCGACCTGCGCATATAAAAGCAGCCGCAAGCTCCGCCTGCATTTCTTCAGTCGTCCGGTCTGCCACCTTGAGGAGATCTGCCTTGATGGATTTGGAAAAAGAATGTTCCGACATGCTCGGCCTCTGAGGGTTCATGGGTTCACGGCAGGTTTTACTGCGGCATATCGAGGATCCTTATCGATATCTCTATGATACACAACCGCATTGTATCCCAGATCAAGAAGCCGCCTGCATATGGATTCCGCAATAAACACGGAGCGGTGTCTTCCGCCCGTGCAGCCGATTCCGATAACAAGCCGGGCTTTGCATTCCCTGATATACAGAGGCAATGTATAAGAAAGAACATCCACCTGTTTTTCAACAAATAAGTCCGTTTCCGGAAAACGGCCCAGATACTGTGCGATTTCAGGATCTTTTCCTGAATACATCTTCAGTTCCTGCTCGTAAAACGGATTGGGTAAAAACCTCACATCATACATGTTGTCGCAGTCAACCGGTATCCCGTACTTGAATCCGAAAGACTCAACCAGAATGGTCATTCCCCTGCTGCAGGATTCACCGGCTACAATACTGTAAATCTCATCGCGGAGCGAGGGAATGGCCATCGATGACGTATCGATGATATGCGTTGCAATTTCGCGGATTCCCTGCAGCAAATTGCGTTCCTGCTGAATCGCTTCAGACAGGCCCGTTCCGTCTGACAGAGGATGGCGTCTTCTTGTCTGCTGAAACCTGCTGACAAGCACCTGATCGGATGCCTCCAGAAAAATAATGCGGTAGGTGCATTCGAGTTGATGAATCTCCGATATAGCCTGATCGAATCCGTTCAGCAGTTCGTTGCTGCGAATGTCGACGACAAAAGCCAGTTTGGATGTACCAAAGCTCTCGCCAACCTTTTTGTTCAGAAATGTCCGGACAAGAACCGGCAGCAGCATAGGCGGAAGATTGTCAATGCAAAAATATCCCATATCTTCCAGGAAATTTGCCGCCTGACTTTTCCCTGCCCCCGACATGCCTGTCAAAATAACAATGTCCATGTGTCTGCGCCTCCTCTAGTTAAATCCGCGTCCGACAAATTTGATTTCAGGTTCAAGAACCACTCCTGCATGTCTCTTTACGGTCTCCCGGACCATCTTCACAAGATCACACACATCTTTTGCCGTGGCCGATCCTGTATTTACAATGAAGCCCGCATGTTTCTCCGAGACCTGTGCACCGCCGACTGCCGTGCCTTTCAGTCCGGCTGCTTCGATTAAAGCTCCTGCAAAGTGACCTTGCGGCCTCTTGAAAACGCTCCCCGCACTGGGCATCGAAATCGGCTGTGCTGCCGAACGTTTCCCGTTCAGCTCCATAATTCTGTCCATAATCGTCTTCGGGTCTCCCGTCGGCAGCCGGAGAATGGACGAAAGAATGACGCCCTCATGCGATGTGAAAAAACTCGTCCGGTATCCATAGGCATGCTCCGCACCTGTGATTGTACGAAGATCGCCTTCCGATGTAAGAAATACACTTCGGTAAACAATATCTGACATCTGACTTCCGTACGCACCCGCATTCATATAAACCGCTCCGCCGATGCTCCCCGGTATTCCGGATGCAAATTCCATGCCGGCAAGACCGCGTTTTGCACAAACCATAGCGACCCTTGACAAAAGTGCGCCGGAAAATGCATGCACAAGTACAAAATCCGCATCATCCGCGTCATCTTCAAACCAAATTTTCGAAAGAGGCTCACCGAGTGAAATAACAAGTCCTTCGATTCCTTCGTCCGAAACGACGAGATTGGATCCGTTGCCGATAACAAAACACGGAAGCCCGCACTTCTTTGCGGCGTTATATAACGATGCAACTTCCAGGAGACCTGCGGGTTCGACAAAAAGATCGGCCGGACCGCCTACGCGCATGGTCGTATGACGGCGCATGGGTTCACCTTCCCTGATCCTTGAAGAAAGATCCTCGTTACCTCCGCTGCTGAGGATATCGTAAAAGCGGACTATTTTTTTCTCTATTGCAATTTCCATATGGCTCCCTGCATACATTTTCGCGGGATTTAGAAAAGCGACAGACTTCCGCCGCCCGGAAAAACCCGGTCAATCAGACTCTTGGCCGCGTTATGTCCCATCTTCTTAACACGATAGTTAATCGCCGCCGCTTCTACGATAATGGCAAGGTTGCGGCCGGGACCGACCGGAATCGTAATGGACGGAACCGGAATTCCAAGAATATCCGTGGTTTCTTCATTGATTCCGAGGCGGTCATATGACTTCTTCTCATCCCACAGTTCCAGATTAATAACAAAATCAATATTCTCCTGCATTTTGACGGAGGATACTCCGAATAATTCTTTGACATCCATAATGCCGATGCCGCGAATTTCAATCAGATGCCGTATGATATCCGGCGCACGTCCCAGAAGTGTTGTCTCGGATACCCGGCGGATTTCAACCTGATCGTCTGCAATGAGACGGTGTCCGCGCTTGACGATTTCGAGAGCGGTTTCCGATTTGCCGACACCGCTCTCGCCCAGGATAAGAATACCTTCACCGTTGACTTCGACCAGCACCCCGTGCATGGATATCCGGGGAGCCAGTTCAACATTCAAGTGTTTGACGAGTGAACTCATAAATTCGGAAGTTGCCTGCTTCGTCCGGAGGATCGGTATCTTCTTTCTTTTCGCGCACGGAATCAATTCCGGATGCGGTTCGTGGTTTCTTGTCAGTATCAGGCACGGAATTCCCTTGCCGAAAAGCGCATTCAGACGTTTCCTGCGGATTTCCGTAGACAGCTTGTCCAAATAGGCATGCTCCATATTTCCGATCAGTTGGATACGGTCGGGTCCGAAATGGTCAAAGTAGCCGGCCAGCTGAAGACCCGGGCGGGTGACGTCCGCCACATTGATGCGAATCTGGTCGAGGTTCCCGGGGCTGTAAAGAACTTCCAAATCAAACGCCTTTACAATCTCTGATAGATAACAACTTGCTATCGGCATGAAAACATCCTCTTTTCTTCTGACATACATTCATCTTATTGTAATACAAGTCCGTCTTCCGTGCGCAACAAAACAAAGAAAAGGAGCCGGAACGGGAGGCTCTCCCCGTGCCGGCCCCTGCAAAATCATGTCGGACGATTACAACCTGACAAGTACTTCGTGTGTCCTGCCGTCCGTGAAAATCGGAACACGGACTCCGTCAACGGATTTCCCGTCGCAGACGATGGATACGCCTTCTTTCGTCCTTCGAAACCCGGCACCTTTGGATACCGTGATATGGTAGGATGCTTTTCCGGTGTTCACAGTAATATCTTCTCCGGTATCGGTCAGTCGAAGTATCGGGTCAATAATCAGAGCATCGCTGGTGAATTCCACGCCAAAGCCCACAAACAGACATAAGAGAAGCCATGTGGATGTTCCGGAGAGCGTCGGTCCGATGTTTTCACCGGTCTCGGAATTGTTATACTGCGTGCAAAGTCTCGGATTGCCGCATACGGCAAAAGGATCGGACAGCGTGCGGTAGGGCAGAATACAGTCGATTACCCAATATGCCGTTGCAGCGAGACGCTCGGCAAGTGCTTTGTTCTCTACGGTTTTCGCGGCTTTCAGCATCGCGGCGGCGGCCATCATGTTGGCGTGCTTGAAAATTCCGCCGTTCTCACGGTCGCCTGCATAATACAGGGCAACATCGATTTTCGGAGCGATCTGCGGATAATCCGCGCCTGTGCAGAGTCGATATCCAAACGGTGTCCGCAGGTATGCGTCAATCGAATCCATCATGATTTCGATCTGTTCTTCGGAAGCGCAATCGGAAAGAATCGCCCAACTGAAGGAATTCAGGTAATACGTCCCCTTCGCTCCTTCTTCGATGACCAGGCCGTCATTCTTTGCCCCGAGATACTTGAGCCCCGGTTTTGCACTTCGGTTGAAAAGAACGCGAGCAAAAAAATCTTCTTTCCATGCCGTCTCAGAAAGAATGTCCTTCAGAGATGCCGCCGATGCTTCCAGTTCTTTCGCGTAATCTTCATCGCCGCAGCCGCGGAAGATCCCGATGGCTGCATCCATGGCAACCTTTAGAAGGAAGCCGTTCATGACCGATTCGGAATATTCTGATTCGAACGGAATCTCACCATATTCTTTGCCGGCGGCTGCCAACTGTGTCGTATACAGGTCCATTTTGCCCAGACCGGACAGGCAGTCCGGATCCACACGCAGACAGTCGTTCCAGTCTGCCCGGTCAATGAGCGGCAGTCCGTGCTTTCCGACGGAAATTTTGTAGGAGTATCTGATAATGGCCTGAATCGTCCGGAGCAGACTTCTCTTGTCCGATTTTGTACCGGCCACGGGCAGTTCTTCTTTCAGAAACGCATAATCACCGGTCAGACTTACATAGCGGTCCAGAGCCTGCAGCAGCCACAGCGAATCGTCCGACCACCAGCCGGCTTCCTTGCCCGTCCAATAGAAATTGTGGTTTGCATACCCGTCTGTGTGAACGTTTCCGGCCCACTCCCGGAGCAGTTTTTTCACGAAATCAACCTGTCCCATGCCGGCCAGATAATACATGGATGCGAAAACATCCTGGATTTCGCGGAAACCGATTTCGCGGTATCCTTTCTGCGTCCAGTCCAGAGACCTGGAGACAAAGGTCTGGTAGAAAACCTGGAACGGAAGATTGTTGTTGACGTATGCCTCGAAATTCTTATCATCATGCGTAATTTTGATATAGGAAGCATAGGCTTTCGCAAAGTCTTTCACTGTCTGCAGTTCTTTCGGAAGGGCTTCCGGATCCTGAAAACGACTGATTAGCGCGGCCAGTTCGGATTTTACCGTCTCGTCATCCTTGAATTCCGGATTAACGACATCCGATGACAGGCATGCAAACGAGTCTGCCGATACTTTTCCATGGGCCGGCACGGTTACAGGCGTAGAAAGAACAAAGAATCCCGGGCCTTTGCGGGTATGGCGATTCGAAAGACGTGCAATCTTCTCCGGCTGTGCCAATGTGCCGGATCCAACGAATTCGCTGTATTTCGCACAGAACTGATCCGGATAAACAACCTTGCCGTCCTGATGCACAAGCAGCGCACTGTAACGAATGTTTCCTTTGGTCCACTTCGGATTCGGGTTAAATGACAGTGCCGCAATTTCGCCTGCCGGTGTAAAGAACACTTCGGACTGTGCGACAACCGTTGAAAAAATGACGTCTTCGCGAATAGCGCCGGTCTCGGATGTGCCGAACATGCCTGTACACACAAGCCTGAGCTCTCTTGCATTTTCCGAATCATTTTCCAGTTCAATCATCTGGGCTTCTACGGCCAATGGAAGACTATCCGTCTGCGGCAGAATGAATATGGTGCGTCGGATCGTCAGGCCGGAATCCATTTTATACTCGATGACTGTGCGGTTCTGTGCATGCGTGCAAATTGACTTACCGACACCGTCCTGTACGGCGGTTCCGGAATAGAAAATCTGGCGTCCGTTTTCGAGCAGGTAAAACTGGCGGTTTGCCGGATAGCCGTTCTCCTCAGGGAGATAATCCCACCGCGTCGCAAGAACCTGTGTATCTGCATGCGAGCGGAACGATCCGCCTCCGAGCCGGTCGATCGCACTTTTCGGGGTGCTCTGCAGCGGGCGGTCAAAGCGAATGCGGTTGCCGATGAGAAGATTTGTGTAATAGTGCGGACCGGGTGCCGGTGATGCGAGGTCACAGATCAGTTCACCGTCTTCGTTCAATGTCCCGCCCCACTCGAATGAGTCGGTCAGAATTGCTTTGATACAGGCAGTTTCATTCTCCTGCAGAATGCCCGGTGTAACGGTGCTTTCTGATGCCGTATAGGCAGATACCTCTCCGTTGCCGTATACCAGCAGCACGGAGAAGCCTTTGCTGAAATTGGACTCATAGAAAGAATACAATTCCTCCGCCTGCAGCAAAACGGAAATAACCGGTGTTGCATGCTGAAGTCCGGAAACTCCCGCAACGATTTCTTTATCAAACATGGATACAAACTGCGCACTCACCGCACCGGAAATCGATAAAGAAGCGAACTGGCTCTTTAATACAGATTCAGCGGTTTCCCCCTGATTACGTGCTCTCTCACTTGAATAACTCATAGATACCTCCAGATATTCTTTCTCTCTTATTCTCATAACTCCTTGGAACTTTGATGCAAAACTATTGCGGATCCCCTGGCCCGCTGGCAAGTGCCCCGCGCCGGGTTTTCTTTGACTGCGAGTGTGCGAGAATAAATGAAAGCACATCTGCATATACTTCATTTCGGTTGATCTCGTTTATCATTTCGTGACGTCCGCCGGGATAGATCTTCCATTCGACGTCATGACCTGTATCCTTGAACCACTGAACCAATGTCTTCGGGCCTTTGCCATAGTTGCCTACCGGATCCATTTCTCCGGAGAAAATATAAACAGGAACGTCCGCCGGTACAGCACCGGTCCAGTTCTTCGGGCCGATTTCACCGAGAAGTGCAAAAAGATCGGCAAATCCGGCCGCCTTAAAAAGAAATGTACATGCGGGATCAGCCAAATATGCATCTACGATATCATTGTCACGGGAAAGCCAGTCAGTACTCGTCCGTCTCGGAACACATTTCTTATTATATGAGCCGAATGCAAGCATCGAAAGAAGATACCCCCGGGATTTCGGCCCCTTGATCACGGCCTGCAGACGTGCAATCCCCCGTGCAATACCGATCGGCCCCGGTTTGGAAGTCGTCCCGGATAGGATCACACCATCCAGACCTACTGCACGTGTTCTCTTAACATAACAAGAAGTAATAAACGATCCCATGCTGTGGCCGAGAATAAAAAACGGAAGCGCGGCCTCTTTTTCCGAAAGAAGTCCGCGAATTCTCCCGCGAACACAGTCCAGATCTGACA
This sequence comes from Clostridia bacterium, assembly GCA_017881645.1. Taxonomy (GTDB): domain Bacteria; phylum Bacillota; class Clostridia; order Saccharofermentanales; family Saccharofermentanaceae; genus Firm-13. The sequence continues at coordinate 8,223 of JADGQQ010000041.1, read as the reverse complement.
TGAGCAAATCCACCCCGTTCTTTGCTGCAAAAAACCCTCGATCGGTCTCCTCCGGCGAAGTCTGTCCGTGACCGCGCAAATCAAAAGAAAACACGGTCACCCCGCTGCCTGCCAGAAAGGCTGCAACAGAATCATATCGCTGACAATGTTCGATCATACCATGAACAATCAGCAGAACGGCCTTGGGCGGAACGGACGAATCACTCCAGGAAATCCCCTGCAGCTCCAATCCGTCTTTTGCTGTACAGACAAATGTTGTCCTGTTAAGCATTGTTGCCCTCCTTATCCGTCTGTTTGTTTACGCTGCACGCCTGCAGCAATGTTGTATATACATTATATACTGAAATGATCATCTGTCTCAATAATTCCGCCGCCGAGAACCCGGTCTCCCTGATAAAAAACAACGGACTGCCCGGGGGTGACGGCTCGAACCGGGTCATCAAAGTCCACGCGCACATGACCTTCTCCGGCGTCTGACATCGTCGCAGGTACGGCCGCAGCCGAATAGCGTATCTTCGCCTCAATCCGCGCCGGCAGCTCCTGCGGGTGATCCGATACGGTATGAATTTGTCCCGCTATTAGTGTGCTCTTATATAGATCACAATCTCTGCCCAGCACAACCCTTTTCGTATTTACATCGATGGAAAGGACGAAAAACGGCTCAAAAGATGCCAATCCGATTCCTTTCCGCTGACCGACCGTATAGTGAATAATTCCTCTGTGCTTCCCGAGAACGCGCCCGTCGACATCCACAAAATCGCCCTGTTCATCTCCGGCACCCGTCCGTTCATGAATAAAGTTCGCATAGGAATTGTCTTTAACAAAGCAAATTTCCTGGCTGTCTTTCTTTTGAGCAACCGGCAGTCCGGCTTCCACGGCCATTTCGCGAATTCTGTTCTTGTCAAAGTCCGCAATCGGAAGCAGAAGATGTGCGAGCTGGTGCTGGTTCAGACGATACAGAGCATAGGTCTGGTCTTTCGTATTTCCCTTGTCCGCAAGCAGTTCATACTGGCCGCGTTCTTCGGAAAAATGAATTCTTGCGTAATGCCCTGTCGCCAAATAGTCGAAGCCGAGAGAAATCGCCTTTTCGAGCATCGCCTCGAATTTGACCTTCCAGTTACAGGAAATACATGGATTCGGCGTACGCCCGTGCAGATATTCCTGCACGAAAGGCTCGATCACTTCGCTCTCAAAAATCGACTTGAAATTGAGAACATAGTACGGAATTCCCAGGACTCCTGCGACGCGTCTTGCATCATCGACTGCCGAAAGCGAACAGCATCCGACATCGTTTCTGACCTGTTCATCCGGTTCGTCCGGCCAGATCTGCAGCGTGGCTCCCGTCACATCATACCCCTGACGCTTCAGCAGCCATGCTGCGACAGAGCTGTCCACTCCGCCGCTCATTGCAACGAGCACTCTTTTTGATGCGTTTTCCGCTGGCGCAATCATGCTTTCAGTCACTTTTCTATCCCTCTGCAGCATGTATGGAACATGTGCCTCATCCTTCCGATCCTGTTTAAAAGCATTGCGGCAGGATGGTTTTCACGAATCCTGCCGCAATCGGTATGATGGATCAAGAAATCCTTCAAACTGCGAGTTTTAGATTATCCGAGGATAACCTGAACGTCATGTGATGTTCCGGATGCAAACAATGGCAGGGTATTGCCGGCAATGGCTGCGCCGTCGACCGTGATCGAAGACACACCCTTCTGTACGTGCTTCGGATTTGTAACCTTAATCACGTATGTAATTCCGCGGAATACACGTGATACCGTATACTCATCCCATTCGGAAGGAATACACGGGTCAATCTGCAGGCCGTCGTAATTCGGCTTCACGCCCAGAATTGCCTGTGAAATTGCTACAAAGTTCCATGCAGCAGTTCCTGTCAGCCATGAATTCTTGGCCTCGCCCATACGGGATGCATCTTTGCCTGCGATCATCTGTGAATAGACATACGGTTCATTCCGGTGAAGCTCACTGATGCTCTCACGATACGCGGGGCAGATCTTCTTATAAAGATCAAAAGCACGTGTGCCGCGGCCCATAACAGTCTCCGCAATCATAATCCACGGATTGTTGTGGCAGAAAATACCTGCATTCTCTTTATATCCCGGCGGATACGAAGAGCATTCTCCAAGATTCGAGTGGTACGTCTGGTACGGAGGCTGCTGAATTACGATTCCGTGTTCGCATTCCAGAATGTCGCGAACCGAATTCAATGCCTTAAGGGCACGTCCGTCCTCAACACCAATACCGGCCATTACGCAATAGCCCTGAGACTCGATGAAGATCTTTCCTTCGTCACAATCCTTGGAACCGATTTTGGCGCCGAAGGCATCATAGGCTCTGAGGAACCATTCGCCGTCGTACCCGTGTTCCAGAACCGTCGCACGCATTGCATCAATCTCGGCCTGCGCAGCTTTAGCCTCCGAAGTCATGCCTTTTCTGTTAAAGAGTTCAACCAGTTCCGGTCCGATGGCAACAAACATTCCTGCAATCAGAACCGACTCAGCCACACGGCCGTCAGCAGTTCCGAAAGTCTGGAAAGATTCACCCGGCGTATTGGAGTGGCAGTTCAGATTCAGGCAGTCATTCCAGTCGGCACGGCCGATAAGCGGCAGATTGTGCGGACCTTTATTGTTGACAACGTGATAAAACGATGCCGTAAGATGTTCCAGAAGGGATCCGGCATCCTTCGGGTTGCAGTCATATGCGGTCGGAGTATCCAGAATTCCGAAATCTCCCGTCTCCTTAATATATGCCGCAGTTCCTGCGATCAGCCAAAGCGGATCGTCATTGAACCCTCCGCCGATATCGTTGTTGCCCTTCTTTGTCAAAGGCTGGTACTGGTGATAGCATCCGCCGTCTCTGAACTGTGTGGCAGCGATATCCAGAATACGCTCTCTGGCTCTTTCCGGGATCTGATGAACAAATCCGAGAAGATCCTGAGAAGAATCTCTGAAACCAAGACCGCGGCCGACACCCGATTCAAAGTAGGAAGCAGAGCGGCTCATATTAAACGTAACCATGCACTGATATGGATTCCAGATGTTCACCATTCTCGCCGTCTTCTCATCCTTAATGTCAAGTTTGTAAAGAGACAGCAGGCGATCCCAGTTCTTTGCAAGAGCATCCATTGCGGCATCCACCTGTTCGTCTGTCGCAAACTGTGCAATCATTGCCTTCGCAGGATTCTTGTTAATCACATGAGGAGCTTCCCATTTCTGATCTACGGGAACTTCCACATAGCCAAGAACGAAGATAAATGACTGCGTCTCACCGGGCTGAAGAACAATGTTCATCGAATGACTTGCACAGGGCTGCCATCCGTCTGCAACCGAGTTTCTGGAAGCTCCTTCAAAAACAGCATCCGGCTTATCGAAACCGTTATACATGCCCAGGAAATTCTCAAGCTGGGAATCAAACCCGGCGATTTCTTTATTTACGGAAAAGAATGCATAATGATCTCTTCTCTCGCGATATTCTGTCTTGTGGTAAATGACGCTTCCCTGTACTTCAACCTGACCCGTAGAGAAGTTGCGCTGAAAATTCAGCATATCATCCGATGCGTCCCAGAGACACCACTCGCGAAGCGAAAAAAGCTGCAGCGACTTTTGCTTATTCGAGCTGTTCGTAAGCGTGATCCGGTTAATCTCGCCCTTATATCCAAGAGGAACAAAAGCAAGAAAGGAAGCCTGCACTCCGTTTTTCGAAGAAGTGATTTTCGTGTACCCCATGCCGTGACGGCATTCATAAGAATCCAAATCCGTCTTACATGGCTTGTATCCAGGATTCCAGACTGTGTCACCATCTTTGATATAGTAATAGCGTCCGCCGTCATCAATCGGAATATTGTTGTAACGATAGCGCGTAATGCGGCGCATGCGTGCGTCCTTATAGAAATTATAGCCGCCGGCTGTGTTTGAGATAATGCCAAAAAAGTCTTCGCTTCCAAGATAGTTAATCCATGGATACGGTGTCTTTGGTGTCTCAATTACATATTCTCTTTTCAAATCGTCAAAGTGTCCAAACTGCATACGTAATGCCTCCAATCAAAATCCCACAAATAGAAAAGGTCGATTTGGTATTGAAATAGGGTTAAACGTTTCGCTCTCGCGCGGCCTTATTCCCACTCATATCATTTTGCCAAATAAATGCGTGTTTGTCATCCTTTTTTTTCATACCGATTACAATCAAAAAAAGTCCTTCTGCCCGATTTGCATCACGCAGAAGGACTCTCTTCTAGAAATTTAAGTGGAGCGGTGCAGAAAGTCTGATTATTCTTTTACTGATCCGGCAGAAACACCTTGGATGATGAATCTCTGAAGGAACAAATACACAACAATCAGTGGAAGAACAGAAATAGACAATCCGGCAAAAACTTGACCATAGTCGGTGAACCGGTCACTGTAGAGGCCATAAACCATCAAGGGTAACGTCTTGTCTTGAAGTCGACTGAGAATGATGGAAGGAGTAAAGAAGTTGTTCCAGTTTGCAACATAAGAGAAGATTGCCATTGTCGCAAGAGCCGGAACCATGATAGGAAGACAAATTCGATTGAATGTGTAAAATTCATTTGCACCGTCAATTCGAGATGCTTCGATAATATCGAGAGACAACGATGAATCGAGGTACTGCTTGATAAAGAATACAGTACCGGGTGCTGCAAGAGCCGGAATGATCAACGGCCATTTTGTACCGATGAGATTCATGCTCATCATCTCCGTTACAAATCCAGTGATGGAAACCTGAGCGGGAACCATCAAAACAACCATAATGAAAAGAAATGCAGCATTACGCAGCTTGAACTGATACACTTTGATACCATATGCCGTCAGTGCCGAAAAGTAAACGGACAGGAATGTAGCGGCTGTTGAAATAATTAAGCTATTCTCAAAGCCGATTGCAAAATTGAATTCGGGATGACCACTAAGTGACTTGATGTTCATCACCAGCTGTTTGATGGTACCGGGCAACAGATTCATTTGTTTCAGAATATGATAGCTGGAATAGGACGAATTAATGAACATGTAGTAAAACGGGAAAATAGAAAGCAACGCAAGTAATCCAACGACGACATAGATCATGACGGTTCTCGCACGTAAACTTGCGGAAAGGCTTGTTAACTTTGGTTCATTCCGGTTTCTCATTTAACGTCACCTCCCCTTTTTGCAAGCTTTTTCATACGGCCCGCTTCTTTGTCTCTCATCAAGTAGAAAATTACTCCGCTGCAGGCACAGGTAATAACAAACAAGACAACAGATACTGCAGCAGCTAATCCAACTTGATGAACGGCAGAAGGACCGAACGCCTGATTCTGAATATACATCAGGATGGTTTCCGTGGATTTAATCTTCGTTCCTCTGAAGAATCCGGCGGGTTCGCCGTTACCCATCAGTTTGGGAATATCATACATTTGCAGACCGCCAATCAAAGATATCACTAATGTATAGAGCATGATCGGACGAATCATCGGCAACGTAATCTTGCGGAATACCTGGCCGCTTGTCGCACCGTCAATTTGTGCCGACTCGAAGAGAGACACACTCACGCTGCTAATACCTGCGATCAAAATGATCATGGTATTGCCGTACCACATCCAGAAATTGATAAAGGCGATAACGGTTCTCTTTGCCCATGGTTTTGCAAAGAAATTGTATCCTTCCGGATGTCCGAAGATCCTAAGAATTTGCTGAGCCATTGCCTTGGATTCCGGATTCGAACTCCACTGGAAGGTTCGATAAAAGAATATTGCGATCGTAGCCGCGGTCATAAGACTCGGCATGTAGATCAACGCCTTCATTGCGCCGGTACCCTTCATTTTGAGACGGTTGTCCGTCATCCAGGATGCAAGCAGAAGGGCAAGGAGCAGCTGTGGAACATAGTTCATCAGCCACATGAGAACCGTATTCCACAGATCGCCGAATACTTTATTAAAGCGATTCGTATCTGTGAAAATCGATTTATAATTCTCGAGCCCAACGAAAACGTATTTTTCACTTGCTGCTGAAAGTTGCAGAATGCCCGAAGGAGTCTTTATGTTGGCATTTTCTGTTCTAATGCCAACCGTTACAGTAGCGAGAGCTTCGTTTGCAGTATTTATCGTTTTAGCATCACCCGTTGCAACGGCCGCATCATATGCAGCCTGTGCATCCGGCAGCTGCTTCTCGTAATCTGCAAGATCCGCTTTTGCCTGTGTAACTTCATCGCTCCTGCGTTTTGCGTCCAGTGCATTATATTTTGCCAGATTCAGTTTGTCCGCAATCCCTAGAACCGACTTATAGTCAAGATATTTATTCACATTAACAGTGCGGTCGCCGGAGAAATTCATGTATTTATCAATTCCGCCGTTTGCCTTGACTGCGTCCAAATTGTTCATTATGCCTCTTGCAGTCATGTCATTGACATAAATGCTAAGTCTACGGATTTGCGCTGTTGCATGGCTTTTGTTCAGGTCCGGCTGGAAGTTCGTAACAATCAAATTATTAAGATTGCTAAGTAATCCGTTTTGCGTATCCAGAACCAATTTCCCGTCCTTCTCAACCAATATGTCCACGTTAATGATTCCTGCATCATTCAAAGTCGTCAGGTCTTTGAGGAGCTGATCGTTGTGAAGATCCAGTTCTGCATTCGCGAATTTATTCAGAGTCGGAACGGTTGACAACGAATTAATCGTTGTGGTCCAGTCGCCTGCCGTGAATAAGGTTGCAAGGTCTTTAGTAATGTCAACTGTGATAGCCTGATTCTTTAGCAACCCCTGTGAAGTGGTATATAGACTGTAGTTATGTAAAGCTGAAGAGTCTGTTGTAAATGTGTTATAGAAAGATATTAAAGAATCAAAAGAGTTCCCCGGAGCCTTTCCGTCATTCAATTTGGTCGCATAATAATCTACGGCCATGACGGCAGCTTTGTTGGTATCTGTGACTTCAGCCGTCTTAAGTGCTGTCAGTTCATCAACAAGAGCGGGTATCTGGTCCATAATGGTAGTTGAAAGAGTGGCTAATGTCTCGGCGTCTGTATCAACGGCCGAAGAATTCTTAATATCGCTGATTGCGGAAATAACTTTCGGAAGATCGTTTGTAACGACTATATCCAAAGGCTTATACGTGTCAGAATACGTTTTCAATGCTGTCATGGTGTCGGCAGTAATGACTGACGGATCCTTTGTGGATAAATATTCCTGTATGTTAGCCTTGGCAGAGTCAGAAATATCGGTAAGGCCGGCGATTGCCTTCATTCCCTCTTCATTGAACGGATCCTGATTGGTTATAATTTTCTGAAGAGCAAAATAAGCCTTCATGTTGCTATATTCTTTGGGAGTAATTCCAACATCACCTTCAAAATTCGATGAATAGAGGTCTTTAAGGTTCAGGTATTGATCATAATATGCTTCAGTATCAGAAAAACCATAAAATTTCGAGTTCGTCTCGCCCATATTGGTAGTACTATATCCGAAAGTACTAAACAAAGGGGTTAAAGAAAAAATCAGGTACACAATAAAAAACGGGATAATGAAAAAATACCCGTATCTTGAGTAGCTTATATTTCTTCTCCGGCCCGACGATTTTTTCGTTGTGCCTATTGCCATCTTCTTTCACGCTCCATCTACTTCATTTTGAAAAGCACCGCATCCCACTTATGACGGAAATACGGGGCAGGGTATTCGCCCTGCCCCGCACAACATGTTTACATCCGTTTACTATGAATCTTATGCTAATACGTCAGCACAGTCAGTAATGAACTGAGCTTTTGCATCTGCAACGGTCTTGATGTCGCCCTGTGTATAGGAAGTAACAATTGATGTCCAGAGCCCATTGATCGCCTGGTCATTGCCTGTAACTGTAGATACATCGATCTTCATTGCTTCTTGAAGCATGAGGCCGATCGGGTTTGCGCCGCCAAGGATGTTGACGCTGAATGTGGTGTCATTAGCAACTGTTGTCATAACAGGTACGTTGTTAACGAACTGTCCGTCTGCAGCCATTTTGGCCATAGATGTGGAGTCGATCGTGAAGTAACGCATAATGTCAGCTGTTGTTGCTTTCTGATTGTCATACTTGGAAGCTGTGATCCATGTGCCGCCCCAGAAGAAAGATACAGGAGCTGCGCAGAAGTCCCAGTCGCCGAATGTCGGGTTAGGTATCTTGCCATCAGCACCAGCGTTGAAGCCCATGCAGAATTGAGCAAGCCACATCGGGCCCCAGTAAGAAAGTACAG
>JADGQQ010000040.1 GCA_017881645.1 Clostridia bacterium | reverse complement strand
CAAAAGAGCATGTTCGCTGAGCCCGCGAAAATCACCGGGAAAAGACTGATATACATTCCCGCAAGTAACTGCATGAAATCACACTCCTACACAAAATAACTTAACTATTACCTAGATTCCACGTCTGCTAAAATTCATCGTCAACCATAGACCGATTCTCAATGAATTTAGCAAATACTGTTGTATTATACGATATGTTTCGCGTGGTTACCCGCCTTGTATCGAAAATTACTTCTTTTCGCATCGTTGTTTATGAATCGTTTCTCTTGCGGCTTTCATTCCTGCGCACACAAACACTCTTAATGATTTTCAAAGAAACCCTTATGGTTTCCGGCATAGACGGGACATATTAATGCGTCGACGTAGAATCCAGGTATTATATTACGTTCCATCGTGGTCATCCCCAAGGGAATTGTTCGTAAGAATCTGATTAAAGTAGGGCATGATTTCAGAAGTGCACGTGCACCGATCCATGAATGCATATCGCATTACGCTCTCGTTGGAAAAAACTTGATAGAACCGCGGAAAATCTTCTTTTTCATACGCTCGATAAATCAGCCTTCGCTTCGAGTGCCTTCTCCTCTGCTGTTGCCGCAACAATATCCTCTAGAGGTGTTATCGGATAGGAGGAATCGAGAAGATCAATATTCCTGCCTGTGAGTTGGCGGAACTTGACCTTGGCCCGATCCATACGCTCCTGCATCTGGCGTATTTCGTTGGGTCGTTTGACTTTCAGCGTCGTGGTTTTGATCAGGTCCTGAAAACTGTACACATAATGACGAATGCCCTTATAGCCGGGAATTTCGAGGTTGATTTCCTTCACAACCTTATCCAGCCGGCTCACAAGCTCTTCTTCAGTAATTCCTTCATTGGAAAGGATGTTCGGATCCAGTACAAACTTTGCACTGATTGTTACATCGCCGTCTATTTCATTGTCCCCGAAAACCATCGATTCCTTAATGAAAGGATACCGTGTAATCAGCTGTTCGATCTCCTCCGGGAATACTTTTTTCCCGCTCTTCAGAACGATCATGGATTTGAGCCGCCCTGTAATCAGGATACATCCGTTCCGCGCATCCACCCGACCGACGTCGCCCGTGCGAAACCATCCGTTCTCATCAAATGCCGCAGCCGTTGCATCGGGATCCTCAAAATATCCCTGCATTACGACCGGACCTTTCACAAGGATCTCCCCCTCGTCGCCATCTTTCAAATTATCAATCGCGATGGTAATGTCGCCAAGCGGCAGCCCGACTGTTCCGGGGACGAATACTTTATAATTGCATCCGGCGACCACCGGTGATGTCTCTGTAAGACCATAGCCCTGCAAAATATGAAGTCCGATATCGTCAAAAAACTGTATAATCTCCGGGTCAATCGGCGCAGCCCCGCAAATGCCGAACCGGAAAGATCCGCCGAACGCCTTATGAATTCTCTTGAAGACGCTCCGTCGAAGATCGATCTTCACCTTCCGGAGAACACGTGTGATTTTAATCATGGTCCGTACGGTTTCGAGCTTCTTCTGCTTCACCAGCACGTCCATGACTTTCTTGTAGAAGCTCTCGAAAAGAGTCGGTACGCCGATAATCATGTTGATCTGATATTCTTCCATGTTCTTCTGGATATAACGGAGTCCGTCGCAAACACAGATGCAAGCGCCGAAATAGAGTCCGTAAAACAGGCAGCAGGTATTTTCAAAAGTATGATGAAGCGGCAGGATCGAAAGCATACGCGTACCGACCGGGAACTTTTGGACCTTTGCGATCGCAATAATGTCCGCCGCGATGTTGCGGTTCCGCAGAAGAACCCCTTTGGACTGACTGGTTGTGCCGGAAGTGAACAGCAGCGATGCAATCTGTTCAGGGTCGATCGGACGGTCTCCAAAGCTCGTATCGCCTTCAAGAAGCGCCTTTCGACCGATCGTAAGCAGAGCTTCAAATCCGAAATAATGGGCTCCGGAGAAGGTTTCTTCCGGAAGTTCATCCGTTTTTTTGGGTGCCTTCATGCAAATAAATGCCGAAATTCCCGGCAGCATCTTGTGAGCTGTTTTCATTGTCTCATAATAAATTCCGTCAAAAATAACGGCAGACACGCGTCCCCGTTTGAGAAGTGACAGGATCTCTTCAGGTGGAAGCAGGCGATCGAGAGGGACCGAAAGTCCGACACCGTTGACCACCGCCAGATGCGATATCGACCAGCGGTAACTGTTTTCGCCGATAATGGCAATACTCGAATCTGCCAGTCCGATCTTCAGCAAAGCCGTGCCGAACGCGTCGACATCTGCTCCCAGTTCCCTATAGGTTCTGCGAATAATATCTTCTTTAGGGTTCTCGCGGAATCGAAACGCCGGAAGATTCCCGTAAAGACTTACGCTTTGCCGGAACATCTCCCGCAAATCCGAAAACGGGCGCACTGTAAAAAGCGGTTTGGCTGTCAATATCTGCATAGAATAAGCCCCCTTGTCATTGGAAAATCATAGAAAATGAATCTTTTTTTGCGTCCCACTTATATTATACCCTTGCGGACGCATTTCAGCGGAAAATAATATGTAGGAGTCGAAAATAGTCGAAAATTGCAGATATTTGTATTGTCCGTTTTGCTGTCATGCCTGCTGTCCGGTTCTCTTTCTATGCCACGCAAACACGATTTACCCTCAACTGCATCCGTACAGTTTCCCCGGCAAATTCGAGATGAGATCGTCCACATTGTCGTATTTTTGCAGCGCATCAAGAACAGCGCGGTCCGGCTCCGAAAATATGAATGGAACATCCATTTCTCCCCGACTGGGCTTAACCGGAAATGCAAGCTTCTCCTCTTCAACAGAGAACTCCGCCGCAACGCCGGACATGTTCCCGCGCGCATCCAGACGAATCCATCCGCCGAGAGATGCAAAATACACCGCGTTCAGTCCGTGCAAAATCAGCGGCGCCTCTTCGGCATCGTCGAAACGAAGATATTGGTAACAAAGACCAGTCGGAATTCCATTGGCCCGCAGGAGCGCAGCCAGCAAATGCGACTTGGCATAACAGATGCCTTCTTTTTTTACGAGAACATCCGAAGCTTTCCATGTAACATGTGTACTTGCGATATCGCAGGAATGTGCAATCCTGTCCCTTACAAATTCATATGTAATCCGGGTCAGTTCCATTTCCGGATCTTGGAAAACGTCCTCCGGCTGATCCAGAATCTTCTGCATCATGCGGTTCATAAGAAATTGCGCGACAAACTGAATCTTAGGATCCGAATGATCGATGACTTCGGTATCCGTCAGATACGCATCGAGCGACTTCTGTTTCATAACAAACTGCATGCGATATAACTCCCCGCCCGGATGATCACTTCATTCCGGACATATTCTCCATGATTCCTTTTGCATACTGGGCGGCATTGTCGAAGTCCGTCTGATTCGGGTGACGAAGACCGAAAATCAAAAAGCTTCCTTTGCACATGAACTCATCCACAACAACAATCCCCTTATTAAGGAGAAGATTGCGAACGGCTTTTTGCGGCATTTTATAAGAGACACAGGATGTGACAAGCGCGACCCTGCGGACTTTGTTCTGATCCAGGGACTCAACAAATGCAATCATGCCGGGCAGGCTGTCGCCGCTGTAAATGCCTCCGACCAGGAAAAGGAGGTCGACATTTTCGAGCGCGGGTTTGTCCGCCACATTTTCAGCAGGGATTTGAATGGCTGCTGCAATGGAATCGGCTATTTTCTTCGAATGATTTGTCCTTGTGCAATAAACCAACTTAACATTCATATATGTCCCCCTTCGGACGTATCCTTCTGCGCCGTCAGTACCTCAACGATTCGAACCGCATCCTCTATATATCGGGGACAGCGTGTTGCAAAATATCCCAGCTCTTCCAACATTTTCATGTCATCCGGTTTGCTCAAATCATATCCCAGGAGATCCTTGCAAATGATCGTGCTGTGTTTCTCTTTGAATTTTTCCTCAAAAGAACAGGCGAGAGCATTCGACCTTTGTTTATCACCCGGATTCTCTACTGTTGAATAACCGAATCGCAGACCTAAGGCCATCAGAGACCCTGTAACCGCGCCGCACACTTCTCCGCAGCGCATGCCTCCTCCGAAACAGGATCCAATCAGCAGCGCTTTCTCCTGCGGCAATCCGCCTTCGTCCGCAAACACGGAAAGCACGGCCTGCGCACAATTGTACTTCTGCAGGAAAATCTCTACGGCTCTCTTTGCCCGATCCATAAAATCCCCCCCTTGCCCTGTAATCGAGAAACAATATTTATATTGATACGATAGCACTGAAACATGTAAAAGAAAAGGATTCCATTCTGAAAGCAGGATCATCAATAAATGTCTGTCACGTCTCCTGTGTCTTATGCTTTGTATGAAATATCAGCAGAATAACCAACGTAAGAGATGCTGCAAGAATTCCGCTAAGCCGCAAAGTATCCAGGACGCCGATACGGCTGATGGATGCGCCGGAAAAAAGACTTCCGATGGGCGTGGCTCCCGCAAATACAAGTGAATAAACACTCATCACTCTGCCGCGGTAAGCATCCTGAGAGTGAATCTGCAGCGTCGAATTTGCAGTCGTTGAAAAATAAATGCTGAAGGCGCCCAACGCAACCATAAGAATAATAGCTGCAATATATTGTGTCGTATATCCGAAAGCAAACAGCAGCACTCCAATGGCCAGACAGCTGAGAAAAAGAACCTTCATTTTCGGTCCGGATTTTCGACTTCCGGCCACCGATAACGCACCGAAAATCGACCCGATTCCAAGAGCTGCCATCAGCATCCCGAAAGACTGCGCATCATGATGAAGCACCTCTTTTACGAAAACCGGAATAAACACGTTATAGTTGAATGCAAAAATCCCGATAACGAGAACAAACAGAACGGTTTGAAACAGAATCCTGTCCGTGTAAATATACCGCAGTCCATCCTTCACTTCCTGAAGAATGCTGTTCTCACTCTTTTCCCGGACATATGGCTTCACCTTAATTAAGGATATGCCGAAAATGACCGCAATGAAACTCAATCCGTTAAACAGAAAACACCAGCCTGCGCCAAGACTTGCCAGCAGAACGGCGCCCAGTGCCGGCCCCAGTATCTTTGCGAGGTTAAAAACGACCGAATTCAGAGCGATCGCATTCATTAAATCCTCCCGCCCGGCAATCTCAATCATAAACGACTGCCGTGTGGGCATGTCGACGGCGTTCGTCACCCCCAGCAAAATGGCAAGAATCAGAATATATTCATATCGTGCCGTATGCGTGAAAACCAGCGCAGCCAGCGTGAGTGCGAGCAGCATAGCTGCGCTTTGCGTCGCCAGAAGAATGTTCTTCTTAGGAAATTTGTCAACAAAAACACCCGCAAAGAGCGTCAGCAAAGTAACCGGCAGAAATTGCGCCGCTCCCAGCACGCCCAACAGAACGGCTGACTTCGTCATGGAATAGACAAGCCACGCCTGACCGATCGTCTGCATCCAGGTGCCGATCAGCGAAACGCATTGCCCCAACCAGAAATACCGGTAATTGGGATTTCTAAGCGCACGAAAATTATTGTCGACCAGCTTGCTGCAGGAAGATCTAATGTTAATCCGAATCACCTTCTTCTCCATAAGGATACCGCTTTTTGTCCGACAATGAATAAAGAATACAGAAAATTCTTCAGAAATGACACCGTGCCTTCGCCGGAATCGCCCGTCTCCCCTTTTCCTCCGCCCATAAAAAGATCTGCATCTTCTACGTAGATTCCGCAGGATCGCGGAAGCGATCCGAGGACCTGACCGAACGCAAGAAGATTGTATTCCGCACGGATGAAAACGTGCCATCCCCAACTTCGCACATTATCGCTTCCCTTTTCATCCGCCCCCAAAAATATCCGCTTTT
>JADGQQ010000003.1 GCA_017881645.1 Clostridia bacterium | reverse complement strand
CACTCTCTATGAGAAAGTGGCGCAAAAAGTTGCCGCATGGGGAGAAGACCTGGTCGGCGATTGCGGGTATAGCTCCGTAGGTGCCGTTGTAGGAGCTACCTGGCCGGAACAGGCAGTGGCTCTTCGTACAATCATGCCGAAGACGCTGATTCTTGTTCCCGGTTATGGCGCGCAGGGCGGAAGTGCGGATGCGGCAGCGGTGAATTTCGACGAAAACGGTCGAGGCGCGATTGTGAATGCATCCCGAAGCCTGATGTGTGCATACAAAAAGAGAAGCGATCTTAAGCCGATGGATTTCCAGCAGGCGACACAGGACGAAGCATTGCGGATGAAAGAAGATCTTCTTCGTGCAATCGAAAAGCGCAAATAGCAGATACCGGGATTTGGGTAGATGTTGTGAATGACAATGTGTATAATAATGCAGATAGACGTATAAATATTGAACAGACTGCCACGCAAATTGAAAAGGCAGCCAAAGGAGAATATCGATGCCAAGAAGAACTGATGTTTCGAGGGTAATGGTCATTGGATCGGGTCCGATCATTATCGGGCAGGCGGCTGAATTTGACTATGCAGGCACACAGGCCTGCCGGGCGTTGAAGGCAGAAGGATTTTTTGTTGTACTGATCAACAGCAATCCCGCGACCATCATGACGGATCCGGATATGGCGGATAAGGTATACCTTGAGCCGCTGCAGATTGATGTCATTCAGAAAATCATTATTGACGAGAAAATCGACGGTTTGCTTGCATCTCTTGGCGGCCAGACGGGCCTGAACTTTGCCATGGAACTCTCTGAATCCGGATTCCTTCAGGAGAACGGCGTTCTTTTGATGGGAACACAGGCCAAAGGCATCAAGATGGGTGAGGACCGTGAAGATTTTCGAGCGGCCATGATGCGCATCAACGAACCGTGTATTCCTTCGCAGACCGCTCAGACAATCGATGAATGCCTTCATATTGCTGATGAAATCGGCTATCCGGTCATTGTCCGTCCGGCTTTTACACTCGGTGGAACCGGCGGTGGTATCGTATCCAATCCGAAGGATCTTATAGAAATTGCAACTACCGGCCTTGCTGTCAGCCGCGTGCATCAGGTTCTGATCGAAAAGAGTATCGCCGGATGGAAAGAGATCGAATACGAGGCTGTACGCGACGCCAAAGGCAACAAAATCACGATCTGCTCGATGGAGAATTTTGATCCGGTCGGAGTTCATACGGGAGATTCCATTGTTGTCGCTCCCGCACAGACACTGACGGATATTGAATATCAGACGCTGCGTTCCTCAGCACTCAAAATCGTTGAGGAACTGCAGATTGTCGGCGGCTGCAATGTACAGTATGCGCTGCATCCGACTAACGGCGAGTATGCAGTCATTGAAGTTAATCCGAGATTATCCAGATCATCGGCGCTGGCTTCCAAAGCAACCGGATATCCGATTGCCAAGGTTGCTTCAATAATCGCATGCGGATATTCACTCGATGAGATTCCGAATGAAGTGACCGGCTGTACAAAGGCTTGTTTTGAACCGGCGCTGGACTATATCGTCACGAAGATACCGAAATTTCCTTTTGACAAATTCGTGAAAGCCAAGCGTACACTCAACACACAGATGAAGGCGACCGGAGAAGTCATGTCGATTGCCAATACGTTTGAAGCATCACTCATGAAAGCCATCCGGTCTCTTGAACTGAATATTTACGGGCTTCTGGTTCCTGTCATTCATGGACTGACGGATGAGGAACTCGAAAGCAGGCTCAGTGTTGTCGATGACATGCGCATGTTTGTACTGGCCGAAGGTCTGCGGAGAGGCCATTCTGTCGAAAAACTCTACGAAATTACACTTGTTGATAAGTTTTTCCTGACGAAGCTGCTGAAGCTTGTGAATATGGAAGAGGCACTGATCCGCTGTGCTTCCGGCGAAACCCTGACGGATGAACTTTTCACATTTGCTGTCAAAATGGCTTTCACGGATTCGTATATTGCGAAGCTTACGAAGCAGCAAACGGAAGATATCCGGAGCCGGCGCAAGTCACTCGGACTCATTCACACATTCAAAATGGTTGATACCTGTGCCGGGGAATATAAGGCAGTCACGCCGTATTATTACTCGACCTTTGACAGGGACAATGAGGCCATTCGCACAGACCGTAAGAAAGTCCTGGTTCTTGGCTCCGGACCCATCCGTATCGGTCAGGGAATCGAGTTCGATTACTGCTCCGTTCACTCTGTATGGGCACTGCGGAAGCTCGGATACGAAGCGATTATCGCGAACAACAATCCGGAAACCGTTTCAACGGATTTCGATACGTCGGACCGCCTGTACTTTGAGCCTCTGACGGCCGACGATGTGCGCGCCATTATTGAAAATGAAAAACCTGACGGATGCATCTGCCAGTTCGGCGGACAAACCGCCATCAAGCTCATTAAAGCGGTATCGGATATGGGCGTTCCGATATTCGGAACCTCCGCCGATATGGTGGATGCTGCGGAAGACCGCGAGCGTTTTGACGCAATCCTGGAAGACTGCGGAATCAAGCGTCCGAACGGCAGTACGGTTTTCACAACGGAAGAAGCCATTGTGGTAGCCAATGACCTGACATACCCGGTACTTGTCCGGCCATCTTACGTGTTGGGCGGACAGGGCATGGCCATCGTATACAACGATCTGGAAATGTTCGAGTACATGCGCATCATCAATCTGGTCGAACAGGAACACCCGATTCTGGTCGACAAATATCTGCGCGGCGTTGAGCTCGAAGTGGATGCCGTGTGCGATGGCAAGGACATTCTGATTCCCGGGATCATGGAGCATCTCGAAAGAGCCGGCGTCCATTCCGGTGACTCCATTTCGATTTTCCCCGCATTTATTCCGGATCATGTCAGAGATACAATCGTCGAATATACGAGAAGACTGGCACTGGCGCTGAAAGTCATCGGATTAGTGAATATTCAGTTCATCCTTTTCAACGACGAAGTGTACGTCATCGAAGTGAACCCGCGTTCATCAAGAACCGTACCCTATATCAGCAAAGTCACCGGTATTCCGATTGTAGATGTTGCCACCGAAATCATGCTGGGCGGAACCCTTTCGGATTTCGAATTCGGTACAGGACTCTATGCACGGTATCCCTGGGTCTACGCGATCAAGGCGCCTGTTTTCTCTTTCGAAAAACTGCATGACGTAGATGTCAGCCTCGGGCCGGAAATGAAGAGTACCGGTGAAGTTCTCGGGCTCTCAACAAGTTACGCGCAGGCAATGTATAAGGCGATCCTTGCATCCGGCTTCAAATTTCCTCAGCGAGGCGAAGGCGTGATGATGACGGTCCGTGACAGTGACAAAGCCGATCTGATTCCGCTGGCCGACAAGCTTATGCGTCTCGGATTTGAACTGTACGGGACGGGAGGCACGGCAAATTATCTCAATAAAGCAGGTATTCCGACGAGCAGTGTCCGGAAAATGGAAGAAGAATCGCCGAATTCTCTTACCTATGTTGCAAACGGCACGATCAAGCTTCTCGTCAATACGGAATCCAACGGTGCGGTCATGGTCAATAACGGCTTCCGGCTGAGAAGAACCTGTATCGAGCACGGTGTTCCGACGATCACTTCATTGGATACGCTTGTCGCTGTGATTGAATGTCTCGAGCGCGAAATTCGTCCGAAGGACCTGATTCCCTATGAACTGTCCGTTTTTGCGAAAATTGTATCGGAAACGCGGTTCAACGGACTTCCGCAGAATGAGACACCTCTGGAAAACAAGATGCTGATGAAGTAACTCGCTGTAAAGGAGACAAAGAAAATATGCTGAAGGAATATGAGGCAGCGCTGGTTGAAAAGAAACTTCTCGGTATCGGGAATGTTCTGTTGACATTTGCCTGCGAAGACATAGCTAAAATGGCCGAACCCGGTCAATTCGTGAATGTCTCATGCAGTCTTTTCTTAAAAAGACCATTCGGCATCTGTACGGTAGATCCTATCGGGAATACTTTTTCGATCGGTGTGAAAGAAGTCGGAGCCGGGACTAAAGACATCCTGACCGCGTCTGTCGGTGATGTGTTTTCCATACTCGGTCCGCTCGGTCACGGATTTTCCTTTGACGGCGTGAAGAAAATCATTGCAGTCGGTGGGGGCACGGGCATTTATCCGCTGTATTTTGCACTGGATAAGGCAAAAAGAAAAGGCATCCCTGCGATTTGTGTCAACGGGTTTCGCAGTTGGCAGGATGCATTTTTTCTGTCGGAATGCGAGGAACTTTCCGAAAAGACGATCTTCGCATCGGACGCAGGGGATCTTGGCGTCAAAGGAACCGTTATGGATGCTCTGAAACTGCTCCAGCCGGAAGATCTTACAGATGCGACGGTCTTTGTCGTCGGCCCGGAAATCATGATGAAAAAGGTCAGCGCCTGGGCGCATGTGCATCAATTGTCCTGTCAGGTATCGCTTGAAAAGCGCATGGCCTGCGGCTTTGGTATTTGCCTGGTCTGCGTCTGCAAAATTAAGTCTGATGCTGATAATATGCCTTTTCATCATGTCAGATGCTGTAAGGAAGGACCTGTTTTCCAGGCTTCGGAGGTAATATGGTAGATTTATCCGTACGCGTAGGAAGTGTTGATTTTGCAAATCCTGTTATTCTTGCATCCGGTGCCTGCGGGTTCGGACGGGAATTGTCCGAATATGTCGATATGTCGACAATCGGCGGTATATGTTCGAAAGGCCTTACACTTCTTCCAAGGGAAGGAAATCCCGGCTGCCGTGTCGCTGAGACCGCATCCGGAATGCTGAACAGCGTGGGACTGCAAAATCCGGGTCTCGAAGCATTTCTGCAGAACGAACTGCCTTTCATGACGGGTCTGGGAACCCGTATAATTGTTAATGTTGCCGGACACAGTACGAATGACTATCAGAAGATGGTTGAGCGTCTGGGCGCCCCGGGGACGCCTGTGGACGTTCTTGAATTGAATTTGTCCTGTCCGAATGTTACGGAAGGATGTATGACGATCGGAGCGACGGCTGACGGCGTCTATAATTTGGTCAATGCTGTCAGAAGTCTTACAGACAAACCATTGTGGGTTAAGCTCACGCCGAATGTCACTTCAATTTCAGAGACGGCGCATGCTGCTCAGGATGCGGGCGGTGATGCGGTCGTTCTGATTAATACGCTCTTAGGTCTTGCGATAGATGTAAAGACGCGGAGACCTGTTCTTCAGAATAATACCGGCGGGCTTTCAGGTCCTGCCATCAAACCGGTTGCGCTTCGCATGGTGCAGGAATGTTACCGGCTCATCTCTATACCGATCATCGGTGTCGGTGGTATTATGAATGCAGCGGATGTGATCGAATTTATGCTGGCCGGTGCGTCGGCCGTTGAAATCGGAACGGCTTCTTTACTCCATCCGGCTGCTTGTGCGAAGATTATTAAAGATCTGACAGCCTATGCGGAAGATAATTGTCTGGAAGCTCTTTCTTCGCTGACGGGAGAGCTGAAGCTTTGGTAAAGATACGGCTCTGATCATTTTTACTCGAAAGGGCGCGGCCGGTTAGCAAAGCGATCGTGCAAGGTGGATCCATGAAAAACCATATAATTGAATCACTCTTTGAAACGCAGGCCATTCGTGTGTGTGATCCGGAGCATCCTTTTTGGTATACATCCGGCACACTGGGTCCTTTTTTCATAAACACGCACTTTCTGTATCGAAGCGAATTGGATGCGGCGGAACTTCTTCTTATGATTGAGGCGGGTGCCGCATCGGACCGTCTCTATTTTCCGCATTTTCTGCTTGAGAATCTGAAAAAAATGTATGCATCATCGGAAACTTTCAAATATGTAACCGATTTGATTGTTGCAGAAGCCAAAACAATTGATTTTGATTTCATTTCCGGCGGTGAAAGAAGAGATTTCTTTTTCTCTATTTTACCGGCGTATTTATTAAAGAAGCCGCATCTGTCCATTTTCAAGGATATGCAGGCCGTTTATACGAACGAGGATTTTTCAGAGACTGTTCCTGTATATGAAGCCTCCATACAAGGCAAAAAGGCGCTTCACATCGCCGATTTGGTCACGGAAGCATCCAGCTATATTCGAGCATGGATTCCGATAATCGAGGAATTTGGCGGCGTGATCAAAGACACGATCGCCGTTGTCGACCGGAAGCAGGGAGCAGAGGAGATCCTGCTTTCTGCAGGCGTACAGCTTCATTCTCTTGCTCAGATAGATATACATCTTTTCGAAGCAGCCGCATCTTCAGGGGATTTGACACAGGATCAACTGGCACTGGTTCGCAGTTTTATCGATCATCCGAGAGAATTCATGACGCGTTTTCTGCAAATGCATCCGCATTATATTGATGAACAGATTGCTTTAGGCGGCAAAGCGAAAGAACGGGCCGAAGTTGCGATATCCAAAGGGTTCGCACCGGCTCCCGGCTGTTCAATGCAGACAGAATGACGGCAGGAGCTACGGATGATAACTGACAGCGTCCTTTGTGAATCTCCCGTTCATTCCATCCCGTTTCTGCTTTCGAGAATGAAAAGAAAGACGATTTCGATTCGTATATCCGATGCTTCACAGGTTATGGTATCTGCGCCGGTTCATATGAATATTGGCAGGATCCATGGTTTTGTCGACCAGAAACATCTTTGGATTCATGCAAATCTTAACAAGGTGTCACAGTGGACTCTGCTGCCTGTTCTGACGGCTTCCGATAAACGCAAAGCTTCCGAAAATATTCGATCACGAACGAATAAGTTTTTGGCCGATTATGAAGGGAAAAAACCTGCACGTATTTTTATTCGATATTCAACATCCAGATGGGGATCCTGCTCAAGCCTTGGCAACATTTCGCTGAACGGTTATCTTGATTTTGTTCCGGATGAGTTGTTTCATTATGTTCTATGCCATGAACTGACACATTTGAAGCACATGAATCATTCGCGGGCGTTTTGGAATGAACTTTCCGGACTGGTTGCAAACCCGCGGCTCATAAAATTGCAGCTTACACAATACAAGATTCCGGGGAAAGGTTAATCCGTTTTGATTGAAACGGCTGTGCGCAAGCGTTATACTAAATTTGCATTGATTTTCAAACAAAATTATTGACTTCCAGTATTTCATGCATAAGGGGGGCGCATATATGAAAGATATTCCATTATACGAGGTTCGCAAAATTACCGATCTTCGCGATATGCTCAAGCAGAGCGTCGTGCTCTACCCGGACAAACCTGTTTTCCTGATTAAGAAGAATAAAGGCGAAGATTATTCGGAAGTATCCTATAAACAATTCGGCGATGATGTGGATGCATTCGGAACAGCTTTGGTTCAGCGCGTCGGTATCGGCAGCCGTGTGGCCATTTTGGGAGAAGCGCGTTATGAATGGTACATCTCCTATTTGAGCGTAACGAACGGAACCGGTATTGTGGTTCCTCTGGACAAAGAACTTCCGAAGCACGAGATTTCCAGTTTGCTGAACCGTTCCCATACGGACTGCCTTATCTATTCATCCTCCAAACAATCAATCGTGGATGCCATCCGGGATGAAATTCCCTCTGTGAAACATTTTATCTGTATGGATTCCATCGCTGAGACGGAAACCGTCTATTCATTCCGGTTGTTTCTTGAAAGCGGAAAGAAGCTCCTTTCGGAAGGCAGCCGTGCATTTCTGGATGCACCGATTGATCCTGAAGCCATGACAATTCTTCTGTTTACATCCGGAACTACTGATAAATCAAAAGCAGTCATGCTGTCTCAGCGAAACGTGTGCGTGAATCTCGAAGGTATGTGTTCCATGCTTTACATCGGACCGGACGACATTTTTCTTTCCGTACTGCCGCTTCATCACACCTATGAATGTACCTGCGGTTTTCTGTGTCAGGTGTATCGGGGCTCCACAGTTGCTCAATGCGAAGGTCTGCGATATATCACCCAGAACATGAAGGAAAGCAAAGTCACAATGATTCTTGTCGTTCCGCTGATGCTTGAAATGTTCCACAGAGCCATAATGAAAAAGGCAAAGGCGGACAAAAAATCGACGCGCAAATTTATGATTGGAATGACGCTGAGCAGAACACTCCGCAAAATAGGCCTGGATAAGAGACGCAGTATTTTCAAGGCGGTTCATGACAGTTTCGGAGGTCATCTTCGGATGATCGTCTGCGGCGGCGCAGGGATTGACCCGAAGATTCTATCCGATATGCAGGACATGGGTATTCACTGCGTGCAGGGATACGGACTTACGGAATGTGCTCCGATTCTTGCCCTTAACCGGGATGTTGATTTTAACAATCGCGCAGCCGGTCTTCCGCTTCCGGGAGTTGATGTCAAAATTATTGATAAGGACGAAAACGGCATCGGAGAAATCATCGGAAAAGGTCCGAACGTAATGATGGGCTACTACGAGAACGAGGAAGCTACAAAAGCATGTATTGATGAAGACGGATATTTTCATACAGGCGATCTCGGCTATCTGGATAATAACAATTTTGTCATCATTACCGGGCGAAAGAAGAATGTAATTATTTCGAAGAACGGAAAAAATATTTTCCCGGAAGAAATTGAATCCCTGCTTTCACGATCTGCTTTTGTCGCAGAATCTCTGGTATCCGGTGACGATGACGGAAGAGAAGACGTTGTAGTGACTGCGTCAATTTTCCCGAATATGGAGGCTGTGCAAAGTCTTCTCGGAGAAAATGCTGATCCGGCGGCGATTCAGAATCTTATGGAAGCCGAAGTCAGAAAAGTGAATGAACAGATGGTTCCTTACAAATATATCCGCAAAGTGATTGTTCGTGATACGGAATTTGAGAAGACTACTTCAAGGAAAATCAAACGGGTCTACAAATAAGCACTGCGTCCCGGTTTTGGCTGTAAATGCCCTATAACTCGCGTGAATCGGGCATTTCGCGCATTATATGATACAATTATTCTCATACATAATGAGAATGGAGTTCAACTATGCTATCTGAATATACAATTGAACGTGTGTTGGAAGCCGCTCTTTCAAAAGGCGGAGACTTTGCAGAAATCTATCTGGAAGAGACACGGGTATCCGGTCTCTCCTTTATTAACGGTCGTGTGGACAAAGCCAGTTCCGGTATGGATTATGGCATTGGCATTCGAATTCTTGAAAAAACGAAAAGCGTTTACATCTTTTCCAATGATACAAGAGAAGAGAACCTGATTCGAATGGCCGTTGATGCATCATCATCATTACAGTCGGTCCCTTCGGGTATGACGGTCCAACTGACACCGGTTATGAACTTTGTAAGTAATCCGTGCATGATTCCACCCTTGGATGTCAGCAAATCGAGGAAAGCTGACTTTTTGAGAAGAGCCTGCGCTGCCGCAAAAGAATATGACCCGGTTATTTCTCAGACAAGCGCCTCCTATGGAGATGTGCAGAAAAATGTTATGATCGCCAATTCTGACGGACTTTATCGCACGGATTCACGTGCGCGAACCCGATTCATGATCGAAGCGGTTGCCTCTTCAGACGGAGAAAAACAAAGCGGCTATTTCGGACCCGGATCCGGTAAAGGATTTGAGTTTATCGAGAATTTTCCGGTTGAGCAGACGGCACGGGAAGCTGCACGTATTGCAGTTGCGATGATTTCAGCCAAGCCATGTCCTTCCGGAAAAATGCCTGTTATAATCGACAACGGATTTGGCGGGGTCATTTTTCATGAGGCCTGCGGACACAGTCTTGAAGCGACAGCAGTCGGCGTACATGCATCCGTATTTGATGGTAAGCTCGGACATCAGATTGCCAATCCGCTGGTAACAGCGCTTGATGACGGCACGATGCCCGGAGAATGGGGCAGTATTGCTATTGATGATGAGGGACATGATTCCTCGCGTAACGTTCTTATCGAAAACGGAATTTTAAAGAGCTATATGATCGATTTACTTGGCAGCCGCCGTATGAATATGCCTGCAACGGGCTCTTCCAGACGGCAGAACTATCAATTTGCTCCAACATCCCGAATGACCAATACGTACATTGCAGCCGGAACATCTTTGCCGGAAGATATCATTTCTGATACGCCATACGGTCTTTATGCCGCCAATATGGGCGGCGGATCCGTCGATCCGGCTACCGGAGAGTTCAATTTTTCCGTCACCGAAGGATACATGATTCGGAACGGCAAAATCGCCGAACCGGTTCGCGGCGCAACACTGATCGGCAAAGGATCCCAAGTTCTTATGAACATTGATCGTGTCGGTACAAATCTTGCATTGGCACAGGGAATGTGCGGATCGATCAGCGGCAGTATTCCCACCAACGTAGGTCAGCCCATGATTCGCGTGTCGGAAATTACCGTTGGCGGAAGAGAATAGCAATAGAATGGATGGAGTCGATTCATCGATTCCATAGGAACGGGAGATATATATATGACATATGAACCACAGGAATTTATGGATATTCTTCTTCGCAAGGCGGCCGATGCCGGTTTTTTACAGGCGGAGACTTTTTTTGAAAACGGACGATCAACAGAAATTCAGATTCTTGAAGCTGAAGTCTCTATGTTTGAGTCTTCGGTTTTGCAGGGCGTGTCGTTCCGGGGACTTCAAAACGGACAGATGGGATATGCTTTTGCCGAAGAACTTACAGACAGTGCTATGGTTTTTCTTCTGGATCAGGCTGCGCAGAATTGTGCGGTACTGGAATCAGAGGAAGAAGAGACCATCTATCAGGGAGATACGGATTACAGGACGGTCAGCGTGTTTTCAGATGACATCGATGCGCTGGCATTTGATACATTCGCGCAAATGGGGCTGGACCTTGAAAAGAAAATTCTTGCGGCGGATACAAGGATTGTTGCCGTGGATCATTGCTTTGTGTCCTACGGAAGTGCGGTTTCCCAGATTCAAAATACTCTGGGCCTTCATTTGCTTCATGCCAGCAATCTGATGTTTGTGTATGCAAACGCCAGATGTGAAGAGAATGATCAGGTCAAAACCGGGGATTCTTATTGGTTCGGCAGAGATTTAAATACGCTTGATATTTCTTCACTTGCTGCGAAAGTTGTAGCTGAAACGACCGGAAAGCTCGGTGCAAGCCCTGTTCCTTCAGGAAAGTATTCCATAATTCTTGACGCGAGCGCAGCAGCGGATCTTCTGTCAACATTCAGCGAGATTTTTTCTGCAGATTTGATACAAAAGGGATTCTCTTTGCTTGGGGACAAGATGAACACTCAAATCGCACCGGAATTCTTTACTTTGCGGGATGATGCAATTACGGAAAAGAGTATTACAGCCATTCCTTTTGATTCCGAAGGTGTCGCTACGAAAAATAAAATTCTTATCGATAAAGGTATCCTTACATCGATTCTTCATAACCGGAAAACCGCTGCAAAAGCAGGAACGAAATCCACGGGTAATGGATTCCGCAGCGGATATAAGGGATCTGTTTCGATCGGTCCGACAAACTTTTACATTGAGCCGGGAGAGAAGGATTTGCAGTCTTTGTTTCTCGAAACAGACAACGGGTTATACATCAAAGAACTGGCCGGACTCCACTCGGGCACAAATACCGTATCCGGTGATTTTTCCCTGTCATGCGAGGGATATGTCATTGAGAACGGAAAAATAGGACGTGCGGTGGATCAGATAACTTTTGCCGATAATTTCTATCTGCTTCTGCATAAAATTCATCGGATCGGATCGGATCTTTTCTTCAATCCCCCGTCGGACGCAGGATCCATCGGCTCACCGTCACTGCTGATACGGGACGTCGCTATCTCCGGAGACTAAATTGACAAGACGTTTCGATATGAGTGCTAATTTATAACACGCGCGGTCTTCTGCAGTTGCGGCGTCTCTTGTTTTCACGATGCAGCATTACGAAAACAATGATGCAAAATGCAAGTATAACAACCAGAAGAATAATAATTCCTGTCCGAAGAAGTGAGTTGCCGCGATCGGGTTTGCTTTTTGTCGTACCTGCATGAGAAGTAGTCAGAGACGCTTTTGCATCACAAATCGTGATTGCAAAGGAGCCAACTTGATCCTTTGATCCGTCAGAATACTGCCGGTATACGGGCAGAGTCAGAACCTGCTGCGGCAAATCGGATTTGATAACGGCCTGACTGACATCGATGGAACTTATGTATCCGCCTTCCGCACGGGCGCTTGTCGTTGTGCAGTACGGAATGAGTGACAGCGCAGAGTCAGTCACGGATAGTTTGTATCCGGAATTTGCTATGCTGGATGTTACCTGATCGATCGCCTGCTGCGCCAAAGTCGTATATTCCTTCGGATCGATTGCGGCAGTGCTGTAAGTACTGAACCCATATTCAAACAGTGATATTAACTGCGGGTACCGGATCTCGGCATTGGGGGAACCCAATATAACGCCAATCAATGTTTGGTCGTCCTGTTTGGCTCCTGCGGCGATTGTGTAAGCGGAAAGGTCCGTAAACCCTGTTTTCCCGCCAATATATTTGTCATATGCATATTTAGTTGTAGAAACAAATCGATTTCCGTTAGCCAGACTTCGGGTATCGGAGAATTTATTAGTAGCCGGCATCGTATAATCTGCCGTTGTAGATATTTTACGGTATGTGTCCTGCTTCAAAGCGGCCGACATGATAAGAGCCATATCGTGAGCAGTCGTCAGATGGTTTTCATCGGATATACCGTATGGGTTGGTAAAGTTCGTATGGGTGCATCCGAGTTCGACAGCCCTTTTGTTCATCATGTCTGCAAAGCCATCTACCGAACCACCGACAGCAATGGCCAAAGCCATACTTGCGTCGCATGCGGAAATGAGTAAAGATGCGTAAATAGCCTCTTCTACAGTAATTTCTTCGCCTTCAACCAAGCCAAGTCTCTGATAATCATTCGGAATTGACTCATACATGTCGCGGGTGACAACAATAACGTCCGTCAGCTTCAAATTCTCAAGAGCCAGAAGAATGGTCATTACTTTTGTAATACTTGCAGGCGAAAGGGGCTCATCAGGATTTTTCCCGAGCAGGAACACTCCGGATTCCACGTCATATAGAACATAAGCACTTCCGTCAATCGA
The DNA here is from genome assembly GCA_017881645.1 of Clostridia bacterium. Classification (GTDB taxonomy): domain Bacteria; phylum Bacillota; class Clostridia; order Saccharofermentanales; family Saccharofermentanaceae; genus Firm-13. The sequence continues at coordinate 1,223 of JADGQQ010000003.1, read as the reverse complement.
AGGCGCTCCTGTTCCTGTCGGATCCAAAAGGACAGTATCGGCAGACATATCTGCCGCAACTGTGGGCACGGTTGTGATGGATATCGTATTTGAAGAAGAGGTCGAATCCGTTCCGGAAGAATCCGCGGCTGCGGTTTCATCCGCAAAAACGCTGGAAAAACTCACGGAAGAAATGACGAAAGAAGCAATGATTCCTGCAGAAATCAGGCTCTTGCTGAACCTGAGAAGCTTACATACCCATGGAGTCTGTGAAAATATCCGTAAAGCGCATCGATTTAACAACGAAAGAACCTCCGAATCCATAATTTCCTTGCTATTATACATCAAGATTCGCATTCACAAAACCTCGCGTATTCTGCTATGATATCAGTATCCAGTGAAAATGAGGTGTATTCTTTGGCAACAATTGTGATTCGACCGGAAGATCTGGCCGTTCAGAAGGAATTCGGAGATAAATTGTCCCTGAGCTATCGCGAAGAAGCGGGTCGTCGGGGGTATGATTTTACATACAGTATCCGTACATACGGATGTCAGCTCAATGAATCCGACAGCGAAAAGTTGTCGGGAATTCTTCAGTCGTTAACTTTCGTACAGGGGCGAACGGATGATCCGGATATCGTAATTTATAATACATGCAGCATTCGTGAAAATGCAAAAGACCGGCTCTTTGGCAATTTGGGGCTGGTCAAGATCATGAAGAAGAAAAACCCGGCGCTCGTTGTTGCGGTCTGCGGATGCATGATGAAACAGAATGACAACATAGAAAAGATTAAGAAGAGCTATCCGTTTGTTGATCTGATATTTGGGCCTCAGGATATTCACCGGCTGCCGGAACTATTGTACCGGCTTCGTTTTGAACAGAAGAAAGTATATGATGTGTCGGAATCCGACTATCTTGCAGACGATATGGATCTTCCGATTGACCGGTCCCGACGTTTCCGTGCGCTCGTTCCCATTATGTACGGCTGCAATAATTTCTGTACATACTGCATTGTGCCTTACACGAGAGGACGCGAAAGATCGAGACCTTTTGAACAGATCATGAAGGAAATCACCGCTCTGGCATCCGACGGCTTCAAAGAAATTCTGCTCCTGGGTCAAAACGTAAATTCTTACGGAAAAGATCAGGCGGGTATTCCTGATTTTTCGGATTTGCTGGAAGCAGCCGCGCAGATTCCGAAGATATCGAGGATTCGCTTTATGACATCTCATCCGAAAGATTT
>JADGQQ010000039.1 GCA_017881645.1 Clostridia bacterium | reverse complement strand
TGATTGCCGGCGCCGTGTATCCCTTCTTCCATCCACCATAGTACTGCTTCACCAATGCCAGCGTCTTTTGTTGATTGATATCGCCGACAATCAGAAGCACAACATTCTCGGGACGGTAGAAGCGGTCGAAGAACGACTTGCTGTACTCGTACGCCTCCGGCATCGCTTTGATGTCCGCCTCAAAGCCGATGGTCGTATGTTTGTAGGTATGGACATCATACGCCAGATTCTGCATCTTCTCATTCAGTACGGAGAATGGGCTGGTGATTCCCTTGCGATACTCGCCATACACAGCGCCGGCTTCTGTCTGAAATTCTCGCTCGGCATAGGAGAGATTCTGAAACCGGTCGCTTTCCAGTTCAATCACTTTTGCCAGATCCTCTTTCGCAAGCTCCAGATGAAAGGCGGTGTAGTCGTCCGTGGTATATGCATTGGCATTGGCGCCGATGCTGGTGATGACAGAATCATACACCGGACCAGGATATTTTTTCGTGCCGCGGAACATCATGTGCTCGAAAAAATGGGCAAAGCCGGATTTCCCCGGTTCCACTTCGTCACGGCTTCCCGTCCGCACAACGGAGTAATATGCCACGAGTCCCGGGCTTTCCATCGGGATCATGATGACGGTTAATCCGTTCGGAAGGATTTCCTTCTGATACTTGTATGGAAAGATAGAATCAGCCATGGCGGAATTTCCCGTACTCAACAAAAGGAGCAACAGCGCTCCGGCAATGAATTTCGACATGAGACAACCTCCGTACGTTACTTTTTGTGTCCTGCGGGTTCAATGACTACCAATTCAAGTTCGTAAATGAGGACGGCATTGGCTCCAACGGTCGGATACGGTGCACGTTCGCCAAAACCAAGATCGGCGGAGAGCACAATTTGCCATTTCGAACCGACCGACATCAACTGCAACGCTTCCGTCCATCCCTTGTTGACCGCTCCCACCGGCACAGAAACGACTTCACCATACCGAATTGAGTTGTCCACTTCTTTCCCGTCGATGGTTTTGCAGATAAAGCGCAATCCGACGATTTGTCCCATTTTCGGTTTCGGGCCGTTACCGGCAGCGAGGATCTTGTATTGCAGGCCACTTGCAGTTGTTACCACGCCCGGCTTAGTCTTGTTCTCGGCAAGGAACCTGGGGCCTTCCACCTTGTTCTTTTCTCCCTGCACCTTCATCTTTTCCATCTGACGGTCCTGGATGCGTTTCTGCAATGACATTGCAACGGCACTCAGTTGCTTATCCGTGAACAGAGCCTTTCCTTTTGTGGTGTCGGCATCCCGGATTCCTTTTTCCACAAATGCAGGATTCAGCACAAAATCCTGTTGCTGCAGATTCCGTGCGGTCTGAAGCCCGATCGCATAGCTGGCGCTGTCTTCCAGCGTCTTCATGTTCCCGGCATCCTGGTTCTTTCCACCACACCCTGCGCATAAGAGTCCCGCAAGTAATCCTGCCACAATGATGATTTTTTTCATGTGTCCAACGTCCCTTCAAGGAATGTGAATAAGTCAAATTATAGATTGATTTTTAAAATACGATTTTTCGCCCGCTTCTCCAAACCGACGCGGTTGCTATTGGCTTGGTTTTGCTCTATTTTAGAGCGGAATTTCGTCCATTATCCTCGAATATCGCCGATTTCGTCTTCCTCATGCTTTCGCACTATTATACACTCCAACATATGGCCGCCTTCCTCTCCAAAACGGTAGAAGGTGCGACAATTGCAGGAATCTATTCTCAAGACAGGAATCAACTGTGCATCCATTGTGAGGGCGAGAATTCCGGGACGATCATCATCTCCTGCGAACCCTCCTTTAACTATATCTGTAGCCGCCGGGGAGCATCCCGCGCGAAAAAAAATTCTGTCGACATCTTTCCATCGCTGACGGGCGGGCCGATACGGCGCATTGTCTGCAATGAGAATGACAGGATCATTCATTTTTTCCTCGAAGATGGCATGCGGATGGATGTTGCTCTGTTTGGCCCGAAGGCAAACATCTTTCTCTTCCGCAACGAGACGCTGGATGATGCTTTCCTGAGAAAACGCGAACTGCTTGCGGGCGAGAAACGTTCTCCATACAAACTTGTGGCAGGTGATACTGCACGAATACAGGATGCTCAAGCATTTGTCACGCGGTTTCGCACTCTCGGATCCGGATTGACAATCCAGCACGCATTGAGATCCCTCTTGCCCCAACTGGGCATAACATTGACAGCTGAAGTCTTTCATCGATGTGGTGTAACGGCAGCGTCTTCTGCCGAAATGCTGATCGATCGAGATCTTGAACGGCTGTTTGATACGGCACACAAGATCATGGTTCTTGCGCAAGAGGAGCTACATCCCTTCATTTATTATGATGGCGAGAATAATCCTACCTGCTTCTCGCTGATTCCGCTTCAATCATGTGAGCAATACCGGGCGGAAACATATGCGGATATTAACGAAGGGATACAGCGTTTCGTTTCCCGGAAACTCCGTTCTGCATCTTTTCTCAAAGGTCAAGAGTCTTTACTCTCCCGCCTTGAAAAAGCGGAGACCAGACTGGAACATACCATAAACAGAATTGAGACAGAACTGCAGGAGAGTTCCAGAGCAGATGAGTATGAACGGCTTGGCAAAATTCTCATGGCGCACCTGCCGGTGCTCTCCAAAGGAATGAAATCCTTCACATACGAGAATGAGGTGATTGCGCTTGAGCCGGCAATGTCTCCTGTTCAAAATGCTGAGCGTTATTTTGTGCGGGCGAAAAAATCAAAAATAGCACGTGGTGAACAGCGCGAGCGCCTGGTTGACGTGCAGCGCCAGCATGCACAGGTCGTCTCCCTGCTGGACGAAGCCGCGGAGATTCAGACATCCGAAATGATTGTTCAGTTTCAATCATCCCGCGAAAAAGAACTTGCACAATTCGGCTTTACCGCCACTGGTGCCGGTAAAGAGCTACCGCCGTTCCGCATTTTTACCGTCGACGGCGGATTCCAGGTACTTGCGGGGAAAAGCAGCGAGAATAACGATTTGCTGACCCTGAAGCATGCAAAACCCGACGACCTTTGGTTTCACGCCCGCGGATCGAGCGGGTCCCACGTCGTTCTAAAGATGAAGAGTGCCACGGGTCAGCCGTCAAAAAAGGCCATTCAACAGGCCGCTTCCATCGCAGCCTATTACAGCAAGATGAAAAATGCATCCATGATCCCGGTCGCGATGACCGAAAAGAAATACGTTCGTAAGCCCAAAGGAGTCCCGGCCGGCACGGTTGTAATTGAGCGGGAAAAAGTGTTATTTGTAGAGGCAGAACTCCCTTCAGATACCTAAAAACGCATGCATGGCTGAATCAATTCTCGTTGTTGATGATGACAACTATATTCGCGTGATCCTGCAGAAACGTCTTTCGGCGTTCGGATACACGATTCACACCGCCGTGGACGGGACCACCGGCCTTGCTGCCGCCAAAGAGTTTCAGCCGGATCTGATCATTTCCGACTGGACTATGCCCAATATGAACGGCCTGGAAATGTGCCGCAAGATCAAAGATGACGAACAGATGCGATATGCCTACTTCATTCTCCTTACCGCCAAGGATACACAGGACGACAAGATTGAAGCGATAGAAGGAGGTTCCGACGATTTTCTGACGAAGCCGTTCAATGACCGGGAACTCTTGGCGCGCGTCCGCGCCGGCTTACGCATCAGCCGTTTGCAGAAAGAAATTTCTGCCCTGCAACATGAAAAAGCTGTTACCGAATTGGCGATAACGCTCGGGCATGAAATCAACAATCCCCTCGGAATCATGATGCTGATGTTGCAGGTGATCCAGCGAAAAAAGAGCTCACTTCCCATCAGCGAGATACAAAAGGAAGTGGAGACCTGCATCACCAACGGAAAGCGGATGGCGGAAATCGTGAAGAAGCTTACAACACTGGAATCGCCCCAGTTCAAACCGTATCTGAAAAACTCGGATACCCAAATGCTCGACTTGAATCAGTCATAAACGATTGAAGGAGTTTTTTTTGTATGGACCTCCTGGAGTTTGATATCGATTTTCTTTCGCAGAAGCTTGCATCGAATTCCGCCTCTCCCATTTTTGCCCGCTTGGCGGATCTCTATCTTGTCAAAGGACAGACTGAAGAGGCCTTAAAGCTGTGCGCAGAGGGAGTAACGATGCATCCGGCCTATGCTTCCGGATTTGTTCTGCTCGGACGCTGCTATCTGGCAAAACAAAACAATGCGGATGCCGAGAAGGCTCTCACCCGGGCACTGCAATTGACGCCATACAGCCAGGTTGCCCGCAAGTTGTTGCATGAAATTGCCCCCCCGCTCCCGGTCGAAGGACATGTTTTTGAAATCAACGACCTGCCCGAAGAAGGACTTTCCGAACCGGTTGATACTCCGTTCACATTCTCCGATACAGGAGAACCGGAGACTGCCATCAGTCCCGAAATATATTCTGAACCTTTAATGGAAGCAAAACTGGCGGAACCAGTCGAGACCAGCGCTCCCTTTCCTTCACTGGACGAGTACGTGCAAACGCACGGCGCATCACAGGAAGCCGGACACGCCCTGGATGATTTTTTAGATGGCATCTCGCCGCAACAGGTACCGGAAACGACGACGGAAGCCGAAGATAATTTCGGCGCGATCGCCGCCCAGTTGGCACAAGCTGGACGCATTGTGCCGAACGAACCGGAACCAGTCGTACCCATGAGGCCTGACGAAGCTATGACGTTCGAGTCCAACATCGTCACACCGACACTGGCGGAGATTTATGCATCACAGGGAGAATACGGAGCAGCGATTCAGGCGTACGAAATTCTTATGCTGTCGAAGCCGGATGACCGGGAACGGTTTGAGCGGAGAATTCAGGAATTGTATCAGATGG
>JADGQQ010000038.1 GCA_017881645.1 Clostridia bacterium | reverse complement strand
CGTAAATTTCCAAAACGTCAAAATCATTAAATAGTCGGCTGATCATGAAATAATCGCTTTCGGCGACATCTTCCGGATCGATTGCTTTGGATCTGCACCATTCGGTTACAAGGGAAAGGCACTCGTCTTTGTCGGTCTTCCTGAGATGTTCATACTGATAGTCGGAATACAGGCGCGTAAATTTGTTCACATGATTGCGTTTCTTGTGGAGTGCGTTACCTGTGAGTGTTCGAAGCGCTTCCGCATCATACAGATAATCGGATGAATCTTCGTTGAAGTTCGGGGAAGCGAGAAAATGTTCCAGGCCGTCAAATAACGGCAGCTTTTCTTCATCGATGCACATGACCTTCAATTTCCAGCCGCGACTTTCAAATTCCCGGAGGACTGCGATGAAAATACGGTCGAGTTTCTCAGCGTCGAGTTCTCCCAAAGGCATTAACAGATGAGGATCGGTAAAACAGCCGCCATCAGAAATCAGCAGACAACAGTCTTCAAAGACAGCCATTTCGCTTTGGAATACGGCATCCCATGCAATTCTGCAATTGAAGGTCAGATCAGTGATTTTTGTGCCGGACTTCCTGTAGTAGTAAGAATACACTTCGCGGTCAGAAGCGGTAAGACGATGGAAATTGAGTTCAGACATGTGTTTCCTCGATTTCTTTATTTTGCATCTTCGTTTCAACAATGAGCTGATCATAATAAAGGGCGGTCCGGATGCCGGATTTAGGCGGAACAGTGTGGATTTTGCGGCCGTACAGCAGGTCGATGGCCATTTCCGCATAATTGTTTCCGGCTAATGCGGATACGTATATGTTGCCCATCATGCGCGGATTGATTTCAAGAAGAAAGAATCGTCCCGAAGCATCCGCACGAAAACTGATGCAGGCGACATAAGAGAGCCCGAGTGCAGCCGTAATCTTCTCGCAGCAGGCAGCCAGATACGGATGATCCCTGACTTCAAGAAGCGATGTAAGGCCGCCGGTCATGCTGAGGTTGATTCTTGTCGTTACACTCAGAAGCTTGCCGTGCATGCAAAGCACATCACAATCCCATTCTTCCCCGGGAAGATATTCGCTGACCAGGTAGGGAGGGATGGGTTCGCGGTCATCCATTTTGCTCAGCATTTCGGACAGCATGCGTTCCGTGAGAGTGCGCCCGGGCGGCTGCGTGAATAACCTGGAAGAATAATCCGCATCATTGTCGATCAGCCAGAAACCTTCGGCGTCTTCACCGCGCCTTTTCTTGATGCAGGCTTTTCTGCCCGTATTTTGAATTGCGTGTATGGCTTCAAAAAGAGATGCTTTCGTATCCGCGAAATAGAAGAGCGGAGCAAGGGATGACAAAGAGTGGTCCGGGCTGTCCGCAAGAAACGAATACAGAAGACCTTTATCATTTGCCGTTGTGAGCGATGAAACTGGAGCCGATAGAATGCGGGCTCCGGTTTCGCTCAAAATACGGTTTTCACTTTGCATCAGAGACTCAAGACCTTCCGACTCAATGGGGAAGACGACATCCACTTTTTCCTTGTGCAGGATTTGGATCAATGCATCGATGTATCCGGCATCATCATGCGGGGACACGATATAAAATGCGTCCAGAAGAGCCTGATGCGGCGTATCCGAACTCGTTGAAAGGCCTACGATCCGGATGTTTTCGGAGTAAGCTGCCCGCAGCGCGCGAATCAGACCTGTAAATGCTCCGTCTGTAAGTAACACGGTCAGCATACTGGCATCCTCCCAATCAGTGTATTTCAATATTGTAGCCATTCGCAACAGGGACTTCAACTGGCAAACATGATAAATCATCGTGTATACTATGAATAAAAGTGATATTTATTAGCTATTTGTCTTGCCATTTTGTCCTGTTTGCGATTTAGACTTGTCAAAATGTTACGAATTGAGATAATAGACGAATCCTGATTTTTGACGTGAAAAGGAAACCGCATATGAACCGTACCCGCCAACTGTTCCGCACATACGGCCGCCGTGTAGTTGATGCTGGTCAGCGATCGTTTCGATCGAGCCATCAGTTGGCGCGTCTTTTTGCCGCTGAAGGAATTTTATTTACATTTATAATAACCATTGCTCACAATAATAATAATCTCTATGCATCCCGTCTTGGTGCCAGTTCATACGATCTTGGCCTGATCGCTTCCCTTCCGCCGATTGTCGGCATGCTGATGCTGATCCCTTTTGCCATCATTACCGACCGGATGCGGAATAAGAAACCGATGGTAATGATCTCAGCCATTGGACTGGGTCTACTGTATATTCTTGTAGGAATGGTCGCTTTTCTTGATTCGAGCCGTATTCCGGTTCTTATCGTTCTGCTCATTCTTGTAAACATCCCGATGTCTCTTTACAACGCGTCATGGCAGACTTTTTTCTCCGATGCTGTGACACCCATTGACAGGAATCTCGTGTATGGGCACAGAACGAGGATGAATACTGCAGTCGGAATCTGTATCCCGCTGATCGCAGGTGCGATCCTGTCCGCATCATCCGGTTCCGGCAAAATCCTGGTGCATCAGATTTATTACTGGATGGCGTTCCCGTTGGCCCTCGGTCAGGTGTATTTTCTGAAAAAAACCTATGGCGGAACATCGGAGGATACGGGACACGTCCGGCTGTCCGATATCAAAGACGCTGCCGGGCGCCTGTTCCGCAGCAAACGTTTCCTTGGCTTCTTAGCGGTCACGCTTCTCGTGTACTGCGGGTGGGAAATGGATTGGTCTTTGTACTTTCAGTCGCAATTCAGATACCTTCACCTGAACGAAGCAGAAATGAGTCTTGCAGCAGTTTTGGGCGCGGTCACGCAATTCATAACGCTGGGTCTTTGGAGCCGTCTTGTGCAGAAAAAAGGTGTTCGGTTTGTTTTTGTTATCGGAGCAGCGGGATTTGCATTCAGTGCCGTCGTTATGTTTGTGTCGTTGTTTCTGTCTTCACCGTATCAGATGCCTTTCTATTATATTATGCAAAGTATTGGAGGCTCAACGTTCAGTGCTTTTCAACTGTCATTGCTCCAGTGTCTTCTTGAAGCCATACCGGAAAGGAACAAAGCGCTGTCCATCTCGTTATACAACATGATATTACTGTTTTCAAACGTTATCATGCCGTACCTGGGGGTATATATTTACAATATAAGCGGAGAATCCATACAGGCGATGATGTTTACTTTCGGAATCGTATCGGCCATTCGTATTGTTTCGGTCGCAGCTGCGTTTATCCGTTGGTATATGATGCGGAAAGAGGAACGGATCACCCTCTATTAATTATCTCTGTCGGATTTTTCGATGGTCAAATCACATATGTCTGTAGTTTTTTTGCTTCTCGTGTATGATTATTTTGTAAGGAATATTTGTTCTCATCGGGGGATTTATTGAATTGTAGGAGGCTGTTTATGGGGAAGATTTCTATCTGTCGTAAGCCGGCACTTGTATCCGTTATGATTTCCGTCAGCATCCTTTTGAGCGCGTGCGGGCTGCATCTTGGAGCGAATTCTTCAAGTGCGAAGGTCTCGGAAGATATTCAAACGGTTGTGGAAGATTATCTTGACGATTTGCAGGGCGGAACGCTTTCCTCAGACAATTATCAATCGGATTATGCGAAGGACACGCCGTTTGCTGATCTGTCCTTTATCCAAATCGATTCCGGGAACAGCACTTCGCAAT
>JADGQQ010000037.1 GCA_017881645.1 Clostridia bacterium | reverse complement strand
TTCATCGTGTTTTCCATGGTGTTTTCGGGAACCTGTGTGGAGCGGGCCGGATTAAGCTTCGCCCGTTCTTTCGCCTCTTTGTCTTCTCTGTAATTCGGCTTCAGTACATTGGCGACCCGCATCTGAACAAGGGTTGTCAGGAGCACAAAAACAGGAATGAGAAGCAGCGGTAAGTATTCGGCGCGATTCGCTCCAAAAAGAACGTCCGGTTTATATTGCGGGGTCAGGGACAGATTGACGCCCATAAAGTTCATGTCAATCAACTGACCCATCTTGATAAATCCTTTGCTGACCGATTCCTGGAGCAATAACGTATTATTCTGCAGTTCTTTAAGAAGCGGAATATTATTCGATACGGCCTGGCTCATTGCTGAACTCGAAATGATGCCCTTATCATGAAATAACTTTGCGAGGTTTTTCAGATTGGAATCGGAAACCTGACCCAGATAACGAAGCGGACCGCGGACAACGGAAAAAATCGGGTAGATAAAGATCAGCTGCACAAACGGGAGAATACATCCGCCGAAAGACTGTGCGCCGTTCTGGCTGAGAAGCTTGGCAACTTCCTCCTGCTGTTTCTTCTTGTCATCCGGATACTTGCGCCGAATCTCCGCCTGCTGGGACGAAAGTGCCTGCTGCTTGATCATGGCTCTCTGCGAGTGAACATTCAACGGAATCAGAAGGCCGCGGATTACAATTGTCAGTGCGATAATCGCAAGACCGTAGCTTCCGAAGAATTCAAAGAAAATTCGTGTCAGCCAACCGAACAGCGTGTTGAGCGGGTTGACCAAAGTAACCAGATACAAGGGGACAGCGGTGTAAATCATTCGTTACTCCTTAATGATGCAGACTTGCGTCTGAAAATAGCTAAAAGCAGTATACCATATGCGGCGTGTATGAAGATATCCTATCGCCTATTTTACCGGGTCATATCCGCCCTTGCTGAAGGGATTGCAGCGCAGAATACGCCAGACTGCCATAAAGAACCCTTTGAAGGCACCGTATTTTGCAACTGCATCGATCGCATACTCAGAGCAGGTCGGGCGGTACTTGCAGGATGACGGCAGTGCAGGAGAAATATATTTCTGATATCCGCGGATGAGCCAAATAAAAAGACGGCTGATCACTTCGTATCACCTGCGTTCAACAGTCCGGCCCTCTTGAAGAGACTCTTCATCTCTTTTTGGACCTGCAAAAATTCCGGGAACTGTTCGAGGTCCTTCATCATCAGAATGACGTCATATCCGGACTGTATCTCCGGCTCCATCAGACGGTAACTTTCACGAAGAAGTCTCTTCGCCCTGTTCCGTTTGACAGCACCTTTGATTTTGCGGCTTCCGGTCACACCGATCCGGTTCACGCCCTGCGGTACAGGAACTCTGCCCCGGCTGGTGCGCGCGGTCCGCTGAAACACATGCATAACAAGATACCGGCCGGATACATAAATACCGCGCTTGTATACGCGCGCGAATTCATAATTAAATCGAAGCGGTTCTGTTATTTTCAAAGACCGTCACAACTCCCTGCTGATTTGAAAAAGAGATTTTCCGCTCTGTTTCCATTGCATGTAAGCAAATGAATGCAGGGCGTAAAAATAAGGACCACCGGGTGGTCCTTACGTTGTAAGACTCTTTCTTCCCTTTAATCTTCTTCTCTTGAGTACGTCTCTGCCGGCTTTTGTGCTCATGCGTGTCCGAAAACCGTGCACCTTGGATCTTGTGCGTTTTTTGGGCTGATAAGTCATCTTCATATGGGTTCAACCTCCATTGTTGCGTGGATTTTTCATCTTAAACATCGCTATAAATAACGATACGAATAGCGATAGAATTATACAGGCGCGGAAGGCAATCTGTCAACAGCGATCCCGGCCGAATCTCAGGTATATGTCAATTGTCGAATGCAAACATCATAAAACAGCCGGTTTCTGTCCGAATTATACCAATTCTCCGGAAAAAAGCACGAATTCCTTCCCTGCAAAATCGCCGGCGCGGCGTCTTGCGGCATCCCTCTTTTCCTTGTCGGCAAATATGCCGAACACCGTACTTCCGGAACCGCTCATTCCGGCAAAAATCGCTCCCTGCTTCACCAAAAACGTCCGTATTTCGGCAAGAACGGGAAATTCAGCTTCGGCGACAGATTCGAGATCGTTATAGAGATAAGGTGCAGCATCTGTTATCTTCGAAACCGGATTCGCACCCGGAGTGTTTTGCCGCAGGCGTTCGACAGCCGCTTTTCCCGCATCCGATTCAACGTGCAGGATTGGCTTTTCATCATATTTCGCGAATGCACGGGGTGTTGAAATGCCGCAGGGCGGCTTGATCAGAAGAATCGGAACACCGCTGAGACTGGCTGCCGGAGTAAGAATGTCACCGATTCCTTCACACATCTGCGTCCCCCCGTCCATGCAGAACGGAACGTCCGCACCGATACCGGCCGCAATCGCAAACAGTTCATCACGCTGCACCGTACCCGGGAACATATGTGAAAGAGCCGCAAGGACAGCCGCGGCATCCGTGCTTCCTCCGCCCAGACCGGCCTGCGTGGGGATTTGTTTCCGGATATGAATGGTAACCGAAATATCTTTTTTGCCCAAAGCATCCAGAAACGCCCGTGCCGCTTTGTATGCTGTATTTTTTGCATTATTCGGAAGGTAGCCGATATTGGTTGAGAGTGCAATACCGGGTTCGAATCCGTCCGCGGCAGCGCTGTCGGAACAACGTACGGTGATTTCGTCGAACAGAGACACCGACTGCATAAGTGTGGACAATAGATGGTATCCGTCCTCACGTTTTCCGCATATACGAAGAAACAGGTTGATTTTTGCATACGCCCGAATTTTTTCCTCGAATACTGACATGCGCTTCACTCCCTTAAAAAAACCACCTGTACGCACTGTACAGATGGTTCTTATCTTAACACCAATTTACGCCAGGGTCATCCTAATGTCTCAGCCGGCACTTACGACCGCACTGGCTACTGCGATTTCAACTACCTTTGTGAGGATGTCTACATAACTGTAGGAAATGACTTCCTGACAAACATTTGCACCTTTGCGATTGCACCGAACGGTAAAAACATTGGGGTAACAATGGTCGAGTACGCCTTCATGGATAATCGTGCGTTTCCTGCCGCCGTTAGATGTAAGTCTGATTCTTCTGCCGATAAAATTCTCAAGATCACGCTTGCATGCGTCTAGGTCTGTTTTCACAATCACGTTCCGCACCTCCGTACATGATATTTTGTCGAGGGCTGCCATATGAGAACGGCAGATTCAACAAGTAAAGCGACTTCAAGCAATGAAAATTCTTCTTCCGCCCGGTCCAAAGTCTGCTACTTGCCGGACGTCGGTTCATGTCCTATACTTAGAATTTGTTAGTAACTTATGTCGCGCCTACTGTTACAGAATTATAACAATTGATTGATGAATTGTCAACCCAAAACACAAGCACTAGTGGTCAATGTGAACAAAATACGCCAAATATTGTGGTTTTTCTGTGGCAAACCTCCCAGATGATCGAAAAAAGGTTACAATATTCATTAATATGGTCTACTGAAAAAAGATTACGACGCGGATACAAAGAGGGAAGGATACGAAAGAACATGCAAAGTGATATTGAAATTGCACGAAGTGCCAAAATGCTTCCGATTAAAGAAATCGCCGGGAAACTTTGTATCCCAGAAGAGTCGCTGGACTACTATGGAAGATACAAGGCAAAACTCCCTCTTTCACTCCTCAAAGAACGTGAAAACGTACCGGACGGCAAGCTCGTCCTTGTCACCGCAATGAATCCCACGCCAGCCGGCGAAGGAAAAACAACCATCAGTATCGGTTTGGGGCAGGCGCTTTCCCGGCTGGGCCAAAAGACAGTTCTGGCTCTTCGCGAACCCTCCCTCGGCCCTGTTTTCGGAGTGAAAGGCGGCGCAGCCGGAGGCGGTTTTTCGCAGGTCCTTCCGATGGACGACATAAATCTGCATTTTACCGGAGACCTGCATGCCGTTACATCGGCAAACAATTTACTGGCTGCCATGATTGACAACCATCTGTTCCAGGGCAACCCGCTCCAGATCGATAAGGACAGAATCCTCTGGAAGCGCTGTCTGGATATGAACGACCGCGCACTGCGGCATACCGTTGTCGGAGTGGGCGGAGGCTTTAACGGAGTCGAACGCCGCGAGGTCTTTTCCATAACCGCTGCATCGGAAGTTATGGCAATCCTCTGCCTGGCTGCCGATATGGATGATCTGAAACAGCGCCTTGCACGGATCGCCATAGCCTATGATCTGGACGGCAATCTCCTTACCGCCGGTCAGCTGCATGCGGAAGGCGCAATGACGGTTCTTCTGAAGGACGCGATTTGTCCGAATCTCGTCCAGACCATCGAGCATACGCCGGTTCTGATTCACGGCGGTCCGTTTGCGAACATATCGCACGGATGCAACAGCATCATCGCCACCCGCATTGCACTTAAGCTTGGAGACATCATTCTTACGGAAGCCGGTTTCGGTGCGGACCTGGGTGCCGAGAAATTCCTGGATATCAAATGCCGCACCGCAGGAATCTGGCCGAATGCGGTTGTGCTGGTTGCAACCGTGCGCTCTCTCAAATACAACGCCGGAATCCAGAAGGCCGATCTTTCGATTCCTAATCTTGATGCCGTCCGGTCGGGCTTTTCCAATCTTGAAAAGCATATCGAGAATATGCAGGCTTTCGGCATCCCCTGTGTCGTCGCAAGCAATCAGTTCTATACGGATACAAAAGAAGAACTTGATCTGGTGAGGGATCTCTGCGCTGAAAAAGGTGTCCGTTTTGCTCCAGCCGAAGTCTTTTCCAAAGGCGGAGCAGGCGGCGAAGAACTGGCTAAAGAGGTTCTTTCCGTATTGGAAGACGAATCAAATGAACATGTGCCCCATTATATGTACGAACTTTCCGACAGTACCGAAGATAAAATTTGGGCAGTCGCTTCCAAAGTTTACGGTGCGGCCCGCATCGATATCCTTCCCGAGGCTCTCGAAAAAATCAGGGCTTTTGAGTCGTCCGGTTATTCCGGGCTTCCAATCTGTATTGCAAAAACCCAGTATTCGCTTTCCGACAATCAAAAATCTCTGGGCCGTCCCGCAGATTTCACGTTAACTGTTCGAGATGTATGGCTATCAGCGGGTGCAGGGTATCTCGTCGTTTTGACAGGCACCATCGTAACCATGCCGGGGCTTCCTCCCCGACCCGCTGCCGTAGACATTGATATCGACGCCGACGGCATTATCAAAGGACTTTTTTGATCCCGTCCGGCGAAAGGAATCGTATAACATCATGAAGAATCCTGTAACGCATTCCATATCCAAAGCACGTTCCGTGCAGAAGAAACGACAGCTTCGGCAGATTCTTCTTCTGTGCGCTGTCATCCTGCTGCTGATCATAGCGATGGTTGTCATTCGCGTATCTATCATGAAGAATGCCATGGATGCCATGTATCCGACAGATTCTGCAGTTGCCGGAACCACTGCACCGGCAGATCTGCAGACGTCCGCGCCTGCCTCGTCAGACGATTCATCGGATCCTTCCTCTGCCCCCGCAACGGACACCACAGCTTCCGCAACGGACACATCTGCCCCCGCAACGGACACCACAGCTTCCGGCACCTCGGCCGGCGAGACCGGGACGGCACCTTCCGAGACCCCGGAAACTACGGCAGCCAGCACCGGGCCGGCTGCCATCCTGCCGGAAACCGATGTGTATATTCCCGTTTCTTCAACCCTGCAGACGATATCTCACAAAGCCCGGGATTCCGCTTACCATACGCTTCAGAAAGATGTGCAGACATTGATTGACACACAGGTCGGTGTCCGATGCGGGTTTTACTATATCAATTTGCAAAACAACGAAGAATTCGGCTATAACGAGACCGCTCCTTTTGTCGTCGGCGCTGCTATAAATCTGCCGATTAACACGATGCTGTATGATCAAGTTCGTGAAGGCACTCTCGCACTTACCGAGATCATGTCCTTTACTGGCGCAGACAAAGTGGACGGAAGCGGAAATCTGCAGAATGACGCCGCCGGGACACAGCACTACATCCGCGAGCTGAGCCAATTGTCCATAATACAGAGTGACAATACCGCTGCCGAAATGCTTCTTCGAAGAATGGACGGGATTGACTCTGTAAATGACAGCCTCAAACTGATCAGCGATTTTGTTGATTTCCGTACTCCGGTGACCTATACGGATTTTGATCATGTGCAGCGGTCCGGCAAAAACCGCTCCTGTGCACTGGACCAGGCTAAGTATGCTGCCTACTTCTACAAGGAATATATGTCGTATCCGACTGTCTACCAGTCGCTGTTCAACGATCTGGCACACGCCTCTTCCGATTGGGGTGTCGGAAGCAGTCTTCCCTCAGACGTTCTTGTCTGTCACAAAACAGGCAGTAATGTAACTTTTTCATCCGAAACAGATACCGCTCTCATTTTCGCCGACGAACCGTATGTTCTTTCTGTCACTGTCGAATGCGCAGATGCCGTGACGGCGAAAGACCTGCAGAAACAGCTCGGCGACTTAGTGTACGCATATTTGCACGGGTGCTATTCGTAAAGCAACTCGTTTCGCACGTACTTGTTTTTTATGTTATAATCGATTCACATTTTTATCTTACGTCCCATCTGGTCTGCAGTTGGCGGTGGGTCCCGTGCGATGTGACCCGTGAACCCTGTCAGGTCCGGAAGGAAGCAGCAGTAAGCGGTCCCTCACTTGCGCCGCGGGGGTGCCTGCTCCAACTGCAGTCCAGACGGGACGTTTTTTTACGGTTTTCTTTCATTCATAAGAAATCCAACTCCGGGAGGATCGAAGCCTATGGGACACGTGGCATTGTATCGGCAGTTTCGACCTGCAAACTTTGATGAAATCGTCGAACAGAAGCACGCGGTTGCGGCGCTTCGGCAGTCGATTATTTCCGGTCAGATCGCTCATGCTTATCTTTTCTGCGGGACTCGCGGAACCGGAAAAACCTCCATTGCGAAGATTTTTTCGAGAGCAGTCAACTGTCTCTCCCCACAGAACGGCAACCCCTGCAATTCCTGTATGATCTGCCGCGGTATTCTTGACAACACACTGATGGATGTCATCGAGATGGATGCAGCCTCAAACAACAGCGTGGATAATATCCGCCGGATATGTGATGAGGTTATGTTCCTCCCGTCACTCGCCAAATATAAAGTGTACATTATTGATGAAGTACATATGTTGTCCGGCGGCGCTTTCAACGCTTTGCTGAAGACATTGGAAGAACCCCCGGCCCATGCTATTTTTCTGCTGGCTACTACGGAACCTCACAGAATCCCCGCAACCATCATTTCGCGCTGCCAGAGATACGATTTTCGTCGAATTTCCGTCTCAAGCATTGTTGAACGCCTGCAGCTGATTGCCGATGCACAGCATGTGTCCATTGATAACGACGCGCTGGTCACCATCGCTAACTTATCCGACGGCGCGCTTCGCGATGCTATCTCGCTGTTTGATCAGGTAAGCAACGGAATTTCGCGACAAATTACTCGTGACGATGTTCTCTTAATTACCGGTGTTGTGGATGATTCTTTCCTGGGCTCCATGGCAGAAGCTCTTTTGACGAATGATGCAGGTCAAATTATCGCTTTGGCTGAGCAGCTTGTCATGGATGGACGCGACATGATCCGGTTCACTCTGGATCTCGCTCACTATTTTCGGGATCTTATGGTCGTCCGGGTCACGCAGGACCCGCGAAATCTGGTACAGGCTACATCCGATTCTATGGCCAGAATGCAGGAACTTGCCGGACGTACCACAGCGGAGACACTTGTTTACGCAGTAACGAAACTGTCCGGTCTGGTTTCCGAACTGAAATGGTCTCCCGATATGCGGACCTCTTTTGAGATTGCGCTTCTTAGCTTTGGTGCGGATGAACCCGTCTCCGGAAAAGCTTCCGTTCCATCCGGCACGGCGCGCCCGGTTCAGCAAGCAACGCAGCCGCCAAAACCGCAGGCCGTTCAAGGTGCCGCCGTATCTTCGCCCGTCATTTCTTCTGTCCCCTCCTCTCCGGCAAAAGCTGCTCCGACTGTACCGATTGCTCCGGCTGTACCGGCTGCTCCGGCTGCTCCGATTGTACCGACTGCTCCGGCGGCTGCGGCAGCCGAAGGCGGCAGGCGTTCCTATATGGCCCCGCCGCCGATCGATGATTCTATCTTCTGTACTCCGGCGGATGATTCTTTTGTTCCGCCTCCGATGGAAGACCCGGTTCCGCCTCCGATGGAAGACCCGATTCCGCCTCCGATGGAAGACCCAATCCCCTCCCGCTCCGACGATTTTTTCATTCCGCTTCATATAGCAGATTCGTCACTTCCGCCTCCCGTACACGCGGGCGCTCCGCTGACCACAGCCGCGGCTGTGGATTCATCTCCGGAAACAGCCTCCTCGCGAATGCTGCCGCTGTCAGAATTATGGGCCGCACTTCTTCACAAGTGGGAAGACACTCTTTTTTCAGACTATCTGCAGCTGAAGAAGGCCAGTATTTCGGAGACAGATCACGTCCTTCGCATTGTTTTTCCCGATCATATGAAGTTATATGCGGACAATTTGACACAGCGGCCGGATTATAAGAAAATCAATAAGGACATTATGACCCTGATGACTGGAATACGTTCCGTCGAGGTGCTCACTGAAGCACAAAGAGATGGAAAGGAAAGTAAGAACCGTTCTTCGGAGTCCAGCGTATCTGCCGCACCGCCTCAGCCGGAATGGGTAGCACAGATGCTTGCGTTCACTGAATCGGCCGGGATTCCGGTCGAGACAATAGATCGTCTATAATGCAATAACCCCAAAGGGGAATACGACAACAACAGGAGGAATACGATTATGGCAAAGGGTGGTTTTCACGGAGCTCCAAGCATGGGCGGCGGAAATATGGGGCAGCTTCTTCAGCAGGCTCAGAAAATGCAGCGCGAAGTTGAGCGTGTCCAGGAAGAAGTAAAGAATGCGGTCATTGAAGCAACTTCCGGCGGAGGCGTCGTAAAAGTAGCGCTCGGCGGAGATCATCTGCTCAAATCGATTACGATTGATCCGCAAGCGGTCGATCCGACCGACGTTGAAATGCTGCAGGACTTAATTGCAGCCGCTTTCAATGAAGCTTCCAGAAAGCTTGAAGAATTCTCATCATCCCGCATGAATGAGGTAACCGGCGGCGTGAGAATGCCGTTCTGATTACCGGGAGTATATGACATGGCAAGATATTCGCCTTCGGTAGCCAAGCTCATTTCCGAGTTAGGCAAGCTTCCGGGAATCGGACATAAATCTGCACAGCGTCTGGCTTTCCATATTTTGTCCCTGCCGTCCGAACAGGTTGCGGATCTTGCAGGTGCACTTACGGAAGCGAGAGAATCTACGCGTCTGTGTTCCGTCTGTCAGAATTTTACGGACAAGGATCCCTGTGATATCTGTTCAGATACACACCGGGATTCCACTACGATCTGTGTAGTCGAAAATCCCCGCGATGTTGCGACGATGGAGCGCATGCGTGATTATCAGGGACAGTATCACGTGCTGCACGGCGTCTATTCTCCCATGCAGAATGTTGGGCTTGATCAGATCAAGCTCAAGGAACTCATTACTCGCCTTCAGGGCAATCCCGGCGTCAGGGAAGTTATTATTGCAACCAACCAGACCGCCGAGGGCGAGGCAACCGCAATGTATATTTCCAGACTTTTAAAGCCCTCCGGTATCCGCGTAACGCGAATTGCCTCGGGGCTTCCTATGGGTTCTGATCTGGAGTTTGCCGACGATGTCACGCTTTCAAAAGCGATGCGCGCCCGTCATGAATTCTAAGAATTTTTGCCCGTTGTGTCGAAAATAGTCTCGCCGGTCTTCACCATGCCCAATTGATTTCTGGCCATTTCTTCCGTATACGCATCGGATCCGACTTTCTTTTCAATGCTTTTTGCATCTTCGTTGGCCTGGATGGCGGCTTCCTGCTTTTCAGCCAGCTTTTCCGACTGCGAAGAGATACGCTGCAGCGAGATGTTCTGATTCATGTACATGGATGCGCCGACTGCAAACAGCAGAATAAAGAACAGCACGACGATGACGCGTATTGCGGGCGACCCGCTTGCGCCTTTTTGTTTCCTGCCAGTTTTTCCTGCATGAACTTTGCTCATTCTCGGTCTCCGCTGTACCTGGGGTTTGCGAAAATCCCCAACTTATACTTGTTATTTTACCGATATGTACGCGGAGAGGCAACGCTTCCTACTCCATTGAGGAGTCTGATCTGCCCGTTTTGTTCGGTTTTCGAGAATATGTAATCGCTGTGTAACGTCTGCGTAACGAGCGGACGCGTTTTGTATCCCCTATTCGATTTCCTGTCCGGAGAGAATTTCGTACATTTCCGCTGCCTTTTCCTTGCGAACGGTCTCCTGTATATTCAGAATCCGGATACGCGTTTTTCCGTTGCCGAAGCCGATCTCCAAAATATCATCCACTTTTACTTCGGCTGACGGTTTGGCCGTGCGCCCGTTTATCGAAACACGACCTGCGGAACAGACCTCATTCGCGACGGTTCTTCTCTTAACCACGCGGGAAACTTTTAGAAATTTATCAAGTCTCATGCAATGTATCTCCTTTTTCTTTTGCTTTCACAAGGTCCCAAAGCTGATCCATTTCTTCCAGTGTCATATTCGTAAGATTCTTTCCGTCCGCTTCGGCGAGGACCTCTACTGCGCCGAATCGCCGGACGAATTTCGCGTTTGTCCGGTTCAGCGCCGTTTCGGGATCGATGCCCAGAAGCCGGGCGTAGTTAACTGCGGCAAACAGCAGATCGCCCACTTCGGATTCCACTTCGTCGTATACTTCGAAATCACTTTCAGCATGCAGTTTATTGTAGAGAGGTCTCCCGTTTCTGGACAGGACCTCTTCAATTTCCAGCATTTCTTCTTTTACTTTTTCGAGTGCGCCCTGTGCGTCCGGCCAGTCAAAGCCTGCTTTTGCAGCACGTTTCTGAAGTTTTTCGCCGCGCATCAGTGCCGGGAGTCCCGAAGGCACGTCAGTCAGGGTCTGAGCGAACGTCGAGTGTCCCTTCTCCCGCATCTTATTTTTGTCCCATACCGAGATCACTGCGTCCGGTGAATCCGCTTCGTCGCTCCCGAAAACATGTGAATGGCGCGAAATGAGTTTGCGGCTGATATTGTCGGTAATATCCGTAAATGTGAATTCTCCGTCCCGTTCTGCGAGCGCCGCATGAAAAACAACCTGCAGCAATACATCGCCGAGTTCGTCCTTTATGCGGTCCGTGTGTCCGGAATCGATTGCGTCCACGGTCTCGTAGGCTTCCTCAATCAGATTCTGCCGAAGGGATGCATGCGTCTGCACGCGATCCCACGGGCATCCGTCAGGCGCCAGCAGACGCCGTATAACGGCTATGAAATCTTCTATGGTGTACTGGGTTTCCCCCTGAAGGGATATATCGAACTCTGTCATGTCCGTTCTCCTTCTTTTTCCGCGATTTGAAGCTCAATGAATATCATATCAGACGAATTTGGAAACGGTCAAAATGTACGATTTCCGTGTATTGGTCGCTGAAGAAAATGGTCTGGCGGAAAGCTGCAAATTCATGTGTGTTTTTCGAGAGCCAAAGCGGAATCGGGGCGTCAAGAACATGACATAGATCGATCAGCGACAGTTCCAGCTCCTTGACAAAGGACAGCGCCGGGTCGTCGCGAGTTACAACTGCCTCGCGCATCATAAGATTTGCTTTAAAAAGTTTGCCTTCGAGTCTCATTTTGATCTCCTCCGGGTGTTTCGCCGCAAATCTGCCCACCCTCATTAACAATTTATTCACCGGAATAGCACCCGTTTGAAACAATTGATTGTTACAATAAAGATGTTCTTGATAAAGGAACACTCCTTACTTCATAACACCCTCCTTACAGATGCCGACGCCCCCCGTCGGTATCTTCTTTTTTACCGCAAAGAGCATCCCTATTATACTGCAACTGTGTTGTTTTTTATGATATACTTTAATTCCTAAAGTGACATATGATTTACTCAAAAAATTTGTTGGAGACATTCCGTGGAGAATCGCCCATCAGAATCTGACTATCCGCATAAGGATGCCTTATTTACACTGGAACAGCGATATCCCATTCGATACCGATGGATTTCCCGCGTGCCCATTCAGCTTCGTATTGTCGGAAATAAGATGCATATTCGTTTTTTTGTGCGCTATTCGAAAAATATGCTGATGAATTTCCCGGGAACAAACATTTCGTATGCTGATATTTCGGAAGCCGGCGTCCGGTCCAACTGGGCTGGAAAATATCATTTTCCCTGGCTGGCCGACGACGGTTATGAACGGGCGATGGCAAAAGCCAGGTTTCGAGTCCTGCAAAACGAAGAGGATCCGACCGATAATGATATTACGCCTTCTTCTCCGTCCGTCAGGGTCACTGTGGAGTTTATCCGATACGGACCCAGAAAGATCAGCAAACTATTTCCCATGCAGAAGTATTTCCGGGTGAAACTGGCACGGGGAAGTCTATTCCCTGCGCACGTGATCAGTCCGCCCTGGCGCTGGTACTGGGGATTTTTCCGTTATCTGCAGTTTGAATCTCTCTATTTGAACTGGAGCCGGCAGTATCCTGGCAACGTGACTCTGGAAAAAATAGCCAGCCGTCATGAATTTCAGCAGACCAGCGCACATGAGACCGGCCACTTACTCGGTCTCGGTGATGCATACGGAGCCAATTACCGGTTTTTCTTTGAGGCGCCGGGTACCGGCGGATATATGATGTGTCATACCCGCCGCGTGTACCCGGAAGAAATCGAGATGGTGTGTAAGGCGCACATGACCAACCGGATGCATTACTTTCCGAAAACATTCAGTATGTCAACTTTCTTTACCGGCATCCGCCGTGTCATTCAGCTTTCCTACCACCCGCTTTCAAAAGCCGACAAAAAGGGCCGGCGGGAAAAACCCGGAAAATGAATTTGAACTGATTTGTGAAACTTGTACATTCTGCGTTCATTTCTTTGACAAAATGTCACATGGATATTCTCGTGCGAAGGCTATATTTGTTTGTTTTGCCATAATTTCGTCGTGAACACATCTCTTTGATATTGTATGACGGTTTGATTCGATGTAGAATATGAACATGATTTAAAAAGCAATGATACTGTGACGCGAACTTGAACAAAATCGCAGCAGTACCTATGAGGAGGTTTATATGAAGAAGTGTCCCGATTGCGGCATGGTCATTGCCAATCAGGCCATCCGCTGCCCAAAATGCAAGTATGATTTTACAGATGGACAGGGAGCGAACGTTGCGGCAGCGGCAGCAGCTAAAGCACAGCCTTCCATTGTACCGATGATTCTTGTCACGCGTGACAATGTGGATGAGCTTTATGCCAGTCTGAAGTCGAAGATTATTAAGCGCAAGACTGAATTCGATCACTTCATTGATTTTCTCGAGAATCGCACGTCATGGATGACGGCTCCTGCCAATATTGATGGCCATCTGGCACACGAGAAAGGTCTTTTGATTCATTCCGTTGGCGTTGCAAAACAGCTGATGCGTATCAAGGACACTTTGATGCCACAGCTTGATGATGAATCCGCTATTGTCATGGCACTATTTCACGATGTCGGCAAAGTCGGCGTCGAAGGCAAGCCTTTATATCTTGTTGAAGAGAAAGTAACCACATCTGCTCTGGGTCTCGGACTCGGCCGCAGTGTTACATCTTCCTCCTACGTAATCAACCCGAAGCTCGTCCCCATGAGCGTCGGCGTCCGCAGCCTCTTCCTCGTATCGCAGTATATGCTGCTTTCCGATGATGAAGCGCAGGCTATCTGCTACCAGAGCAACCCGGCTGAGATCGCGGATCGCGAAATGCCTCTTACGATGATCCTTGAGGTCGCCAACAAGATGCAGACCAAGATCTACGAGAACGATGAAGTTGTCCGTCAGTATAGCTTTACCGCTGTATCCGCCACGCAGACGACCTGATTCTTTTCTTTGATACACAAACTGAATCCACTCGATGACTTATTGCCGTCGAGTGGATTTTTTTGAAAATTCCGTTCATATCTTCTACGTGATACTCTTAATGAAAGGCACAGGTAACGAATATGTTTGAAGGTTTATTTGGACACGCGAAGTATGCATCCATCAGTCCCAAAGAAGTAAAGGCCAAACTGGACGCGAACGAGAAATTCCTCTTGTTTGATGTTCGTACGAAAGAAGAATATGAAGGCGGACATATTGACCACAGCATTTCTCTGCCCGGACAGATCATTCATCAGGCCATTTCCAGGTATGCACGTTCCAAAGACGCTGAGATTGTCGTGTACTGTCTGAGCGGTGCACGTTCTTCCCGCGCTGCCGGTGTATTGGCCCAACTTGGATATACAAACGTCAAAAACATGGGCGGGATTTCGTCCTGGCCGTACGGAACGGTTCGCTGAAAAACAATGCGGGTCCCTCACGGAGGCATTCTTCGCATGAGAAGAAGCAGGTCTTGCTTCCCGTATCGTCTCTTTGCATCGCAGGTATAAGAAAAGCCGAATGAGTACATTTTTACTCTTTCGGCTTTTTCATGATTTCTCTGACTTTTTCGACCATATCTACGGAAGCCTCTATTTCGACTTTCCGCACGGAAACGCTTTCCACATTGCACCCGATCGGGATTTGTCTGTCCATGGCAAACTGCCACAGTTCCTGAAAAATCTCGAGGGACAGCTTCACGGATTTGTCCAGAATATCATCGGAATAACGCAGTTCGTTTTCAAGCCATCTCGGAACGCTTATACCCAGCCACCGCATGAATTCCAGTGTCTTAAGAGAACCGCAGGGAGTAAGCGTAAACAGAATCGGAACCATCTCCACACCTTTGCCGCGGCAGAGGAAGTAATAGTCGGACAGGAAATTTTTTGCGGCTTCCACGTTGTAAACGGCCTGCGATATGAAAAACACGCAGCCATCTTCCATTTTACGGAAAACGCGAAGATGCTCATCTGATTTGATCGTATGCCGTTCCGGGATGGTCACGCCTCCCAGAAAAAATTGCGGATCGATCGAACGGACGGCAGCATATGCGTCAGGCAGGCGAAGCTTTCCTGTACTGTGACCGGAGGATGCACCGACAAACACGGAAAACCGGTCCTGTCCGGGATTTCCGGCTGCCCAGGATCGAAGTTCCTCCTCCGAATATTTTGCGACGCATCGATACACAATCTTCGGGAGGTCTAATGCAGCATAATATTGTTCGCAATAGCGTGCCGCGTCCAGCGTCGGGAGGAACGGAAACGGTCTCTCCTCAGATGTCCGGTCACTCTCGTCCTGTATGTCATATACAACGAGCGCATCAATATCAAGCAGCTTGACCCGTTCCAACTGCTTCTGAGCGATCTCCCCGATCCGGTCCGGGGAAAGTGATAGCTTCGGAGGTGTAATACCATACGTTAGAATCCCGGATGAGCGGGAAAGAATTTTGTTTTTTAGCATGACATCATCCTATCCCCTGCTCAATCCTTCGTTTCTATTACAGCAGCTGCTGCTTTCTGAGCTTCTTGAAGGCACGGTCAAGACCGTTCTCTTCGAGCTGTACGCCGTCGAGTGAGACATAAATTCCGTCTCCCCCGTGTGTGTCCTTGAGGCGAATGGAGCGGATGTTTATGAAGGAATCCATCTTCTGCACAACAACTCTGTTTTCGATTTGCCCGTAGAGATCCTTCGATCCTTTGGCTTTGCAGGATTCGCACATACAGACGGTAAACTCATGCGTGACAAACGCGGAGTCGTCTTTTCTCCGGACGATGCCGCAGACGCTGTCGCCTCCGAGTGCTGTGAAGCTTGTATGAAGCAGATGATGTGCCAGGTCGGAATTTGCTTCGCCATAGAATTCTTTGTACAGACGAAGAATATCCGGGTTTTCCTGCGATTTACGATAGGTGGATGTCTTGTCAATGTTGACCAGTACCTGCTGACGCCTCGACATGACATCGATTTTCTCCGGGACCGGATGTCCGGCTCCGGCAATGCAACCGCCGGGGCAGGCCATGACCTCGATCAGATCATATCCGACGTCTGCACCCTGAATAATCTGACGGATAAGGGATTCGGCATTTTGCAGACCGCTGATAACAGCCACTCGAACTTTTACGTCTCCGGCTTCCACGGTCGCTTCTTTTACGCCTTCAAAACCGCGAATTTCTTCGAAATCCAGGTGTTCTGTCAGCGCTGAACCGGTCAGTTTTTCAACGGCCATACGAAGAGCTGCTTCCGCAACGCCTCCTGAAGCTCCGAAAAGAACGCCTGCACCGGAGACCTTCTTGTATGGATCATCAAATTCCATTGGTTCTACTTTTTCAATGCGAGCCTGTTTGATCATTTCAAGAAGTTCGGTCGTAGTCAGGACGGCATCCACATCGCGGATATTGTTGTGAGCAAATTCGGGGCGTGCCGCTTCGTATTTTTTGGCAAGACAGGGAACGATGGATACGACATACAGGTTCTGCGGTTCTATTCCGGATATCTTGGAGAAATGGTTCTTTACGGTTGCGCCCATCATCATCTGCGGTGATTTGCAGGTGGACAGATGCGGAATCAATTCCGGATAGCGCCTCTCCACAAAGTTGACCCAGCCGGGGCAGCAGGATGTGAACTGAGGCATGACACCCTTCTTCTCAATACGGGACAGGAATTCCGTCGTCTCCTCAATGATTGTAAGATCGGCAGCAAAGGAGAAGTCAAAGACTTTATCAAATCCGAGAGTCTTCAGCATGCCGGCCATGTAATTGGAAGCCTCATCAAAAGGAATGCCGAAATGAGACGAGATGACGCTTCGCACGGCAGGGGCGACGAACCCGACAACGGTCTTTTTGGAGTTATTGAGAGCACGGAAGACTTTGTTTCGCTCACGGGTATAGTCAAGCGCGCCGCATGGACATGCGTTTACGCACTGACCGCAGCTGACGCAGTCCGAATCCTTGAGAGGACGGCCGCTCTTTGTGCCGACGAGCTGACGCCCGTGCTTTAAGTAGAATGCGAGAATATCCGGGCCTTCGATCTCAGCGCAGGCTGCGATACAGCGGCCGCAGGAGATGCACTTGTTCTGGTCACGCACAATAAATGGATGATCATCGACAAGCGGATAATAGGGTCTTGTATGCACGGGGTCGCGATACACGATGCCGTGATCTTTCGCTTCCCGGCGCAGATCGCAGGTGTATCTTTCTCCGCAGCCGCACTTCAGACAGCGGCGTGCTTCGTTCTTTACGATTTCCAAACCGAGACCGAGTTCCACTTCGTCAAAATTATTCTTACGGGCTTCGACCGGAATGGCCGGCATAACGGCTCTCTTGAATTTGGGGCGTTCTTCATATTCCCATTTCGGGATATCTTCCATCGATCCGCGGCTGCAGCTGTAATCCACATTCCCTTCACGCACATACCCCTTCGTCAGGTAGTAGTCCATGGATTCAGCAGCATGCCTTCCTGCAGCAACTGCGGCAATAACCGTCGAAGGACCTGTGACACAGTCTCCGCCGGCAAAAACATTGCTTTCGGAAGTCTGTGATGTCTTGCCGTTGATTTCAATATCGCCCCATTTGTTCAGCTTGACAGGCAAGTCATTGTATAGGAACTGTGTATTTGTACTCTGTCCGATGGCGCCGATAATTGTATCGGCTTCAATGACAACGTCACTGCCTTCAACCGGAACAGGACGGCGGCGTCCGGACCGGTCGGGCTGTCCCAATGTCATTTCAATGCAATGCAGTTCTCTCTTACAGCCGTTGGCGACAATCTTGGTGGGGGCCATGAGGAACATCATCTGCACGCCCTCGTGAATGGCTTCTTCGACTTCGTATGCTTCCGCAGGCATTTCGGTCTGCGTACGGCGATAGATCAGTTTGACGGATTTTGCACCTTTGCGGAGAGCGGTGCGGGCACAGTCGATCGCGGTATTTCCGCCTCCGATTACGATAACATCCTGACCGAGATTCGTATCCACACCTTTTGTTTCCTGCTCGAGATACTGGATGCCGAGCCAGACACCGTCAAGATTTTCGCCTTCAATCTGCATGGGCGTCGCGCGCCAGGACCCGATGGCAAGATAAACCACATCAAAATCCTTATGCAGATCTTCCAGGTGAATGTGCGTGCCGATGGATTTGCCGGTCATGATTTTGACGCCCAGCTTCTTCATAATGTCGATTTCTTTATCAAGAGTGTTTTTCGGAAGCCGGTATTCCGGGATCCCGTAACGCATCATGCCTCCGGCCATCGGCTGTCTTTCAAAAACAGTCACGTCATGTCCGTTGATGGCGCTGAAATAGGCGGCTGTCAGACCGGACGGACCGGCACCGATAATGGCGATCCGCTTTCCTGTGTCCGGCATCTTTGCAGGGATCCAGGGCTGCTCGCGGGCCATGTCCCAATCAGCCGCATATCTCTTTACATAATTGATGGCAACCGGCGTGTCGACAAGATTCCTGCGGCACTGGGCCTCACAGGGATGAGGACAGACGCGTCCGCATACAGCCGGGAAGGGGTTGCTGTCCTTGATTACGCGGAGAGCTGTCTCGAAGTTCCCGTTGCTGACGTGATGAAGATAGGACTGAATATCAATATTCGCCGGACAGGTCTGCACGCACGGTGCGACGCAGTCGGCGTTATGGTCGGATAGAAGCTGTTCAAGGCGAATCTTGCGGTAGCTCTCGAGCTTTGCGCTGTTGGAGCAGATGACCATGCCCTCCTTGATCGGAGTCTGGCAGGCTTTTACTTCTCTTTCACCATCCGGATCCGTCAGTTCCACGACACAGAGTCCGCAGTTTCCGTTGGAGCGGTCGAGCCGGATATCGTAGCATAAATGCGGTATATGGACATCCTCCTGAAGAAGTGCCTGAAGGATGGTCAGATTCTCATAGACTTCCATTTCGCGTCCGTTGACCGTGACTTTGATTCTTTTTCGATTGGCTAATTCTTTCATGTAGTTACCCCGCTTTATTTCTAACCGGAACGCATGTGCAACCCGTTCCTGCTTTATGCATGAATCCTCTATAAATTATACACGCAAAAACTTGGTAAACGGATGTTGATTTTTTATCCGCGTATATTTCGGACATATGATTGAAATGACTGCAGGGTGCAGCGAAATGACTGTTGAACCTGCACAACAAAAAAGAACCTCGCTTCATGCCCTGTGCACGGAGCGAGGTTCGTCCTCATAATGTTTGCCTGCATTGTCCCTTATTCTTCCTATACGGTAATCGGTCACTCGTATTTGATCTCGTCCACAACATTCATTTTGGCAAGATGGCGCATGGGAGACAGCACGGTCAGCATAAGAAGTGCGAAAACACCGAGCGCCGCAAGGATAACCGATCCCATGGCAAAGTTCATCGGCAGGCACATGCCGATTGCAAACATAATATCGTCCAGCAGATCTTTGAGCCACAGGCTGAAACCGGTTCCCAGAATCGTTCCGATGACGAAAGTTCCCAGAACCTGGAAGAAGATCATACCCTGAAGCTGAGCCTTGCTCATCGATACGGAGTACAGAACGACATATTCTTTCCGCCGCTGCAGAAATCCAATCATCTGGTTGTTTACAAGGCCGATAACCGCAAGCAGACCGGCACAGCCGAACATGACCCAGACAAGCATCATGATTCCGTGTACATTCTGGTTCGAAGACGCGATTCCTTCCGCTGTTGTCTGAATGTATATATTCTGACCGGCCAACGCAACTTTGAGTCTTTCCTTTACCGTCTTCAAATCCTGTGAGGATACGATATGAATGGTCTCCGGGATGTTTGATTCGTTTTGCACAAAATACGGAACGCTGATCACACAAATATTCCGGGACGGCGTATAGGCCGAACTGTCGACATATCCGACCACTTTGAACGTCAGATTCTTATCTGTCTGCGTGAGTTCATCACCGATATGAATGTTGTTGCGGACAGCGAAATACTTATCGATCAGAAGCTCGTTGTCCTTCAGCTTCGGCATAAGACTGTTCAGATCAAGGATGCCGAATTGCGTTTTTTCCAATGGAACCATGCCAAGATCAAAGACCTTGCCGCTGTCGTTCAGGGATACGGATGCAAAAAACGAATAATGGACTGATGTGACTCCTTCCACTTTTTCGAGGAATGCATCTTCCGTATACGGTTTCTGTACCCCCCAGATCTGGATGTCGGAATCCGATGTGCCGGACTTAAAAACACTTGCCGAAGAGAGTGTCAGAATATACATCGAGAGTAGGACGGAAAGCGCCACCATGACCAGCACGACGCTCGAAGTGATGGATTTGCTGTAAGAAATATTTTTGGCTCCCAATTCCGCGGCGTTCCCGAATATTTTCTGATTGATGAAGGCCAGTCCTTTCGACAGGATTCTCGTGACCAGCGGAACCAGACAGACGGCCCCTGCGATCGCGACGCCAAACGACAGCACCGCCGGGAGCAGACTGTATTTGACGTTCAATATATGGATTGCTATGGACACCAGCAGCAGAGCTGCTCCGAGAATGGTTTTGCGTCTGGAGATCCGCTGTACGACATTTTGCACATTGAACAGCGTGTCTTTGATTGGCATCCGGCTGACTTTTCGGATAATACCCGATGTAATGACAATCTGCAGCAGAACACAGAAAGCGATGACGGCGATGACATGCAGAATATTGACCGGTGCTTTCACGGAATCCGGCCCATAATAGGAGGTATTCATGAAGGCCTTCAGCGCCTGCCCATGTCCTGCAATCCCGAGGGCAACGCCGAGAACTCCTCCGATGCAGCCGTACACGGCATTTTCCAGAAGAAGAATTCCGTTCACCTGTTTTTTTGTCGCTCCGATGCTCCGAAAAGTACCTACGACGGGAATACGAACCGCTAGAAGGAGCTTCGTAATGGATGAGACAACATAGAAATTCAAAATGACAACAAGCATCAGCATGATAAGAAGAATACTGTTGCATCGGGTCATATATTGTTGGAAGGATGCCGTATCGTGCAGCGATTCCACAGTATATCCAGGATTATTCGCAGAAAGAGTACTCATAGCCGCGGCAACGTCAGAGGACTTTTCCAGGTCAATGTATGTTCTGTATGACAAGCCGGATTGATCGCTCTTCTCTTCAAGATAATGTTTTGATACCATTAACGTGATGCTGTCTCCGGGAGCCGCATAAAGCCCCGCGGCCTCCGCAATAGCGCCTACTGTAAATTCTTCCGGTCCCCAGGTGGTTGTTACCTTAATCGGATCTCCAATATGCAGGTTGTATGCGGTTGAGATCGCCTGACTGATAATAACTTGCGAGCTGCTATTCACATCGAATCCCTGGCTCTCTTTTAGAACGCAAAGGTTTGTTTTGAGCAACAAATCCCTGTCAAAGCCATCAAGTCCGACCGTAACGCCGCCTTGCGTCGTATCCATCAGCCCGTAGACGTCCAGTTCATCCAGTTCATTCTGAACGTGAATGCCGGAGAGATTTAGCTTGGATGTATCAAATACCGCTTGCCCTGTGGAAGATTCCGGCATAATGGAGATATCATACTGTTGATAGGCACCCTGCATGAGGGATTCGAATTTCGCCGTCATATCATCCTTAATACCAAGATTTACGAAAAGAACCATGGATGACAGCGTAAGCGACACAATAATCAGAATACTTCGGAACTTGTTTTCCCAGATATTCTTTAGAACATGTTTGAATAACATTGACTTCCCCCCGCCGGACGCTAATATTCTTTCGACAGTAGTGATTGTATGACAGTACTGTTCATCCGTCAATAGCAGTTTTGATCTTGATTGCTTCATTGCTGTATTCTGGTTAATGGCTTGGATGCCATACGGATATACTGTGTCTGTTAATGTGCTTTTGAGAGAAAATGTACTTTTTTTGATGCAAACGGTTCGTTTTTTATTTTACTTCAGCATCATACAGAAAATCTTCATAGACGGCACCGCACAAAAAGCGGCTGCCAATCTGCTAACGGCGCTCCGAGCCGCATTCCATTTTGCCGCATTCGGTCATGCAATCGTATGATATAA
>JADGQQ010000036.1 GCA_017881645.1 Clostridia bacterium | reverse complement strand
TTCACAAGCGGTTCTTTCTATTTGCCATTTTGGTGGAGGCGAGGAGAATCGAACTCCTGTCCGAAACCGAATCCAATGGAATTTCTCCGGGTGCAGTCAGTGATTAGAGTATTCCCCTGTGGAGCAAGCCCGCTGACAGGCTGCAGCATCCGGTAGCTTCATAGTTACATCGCATCGGCAAAGCTTATGATGCGGCGTTTACTTGTTTAACCTGCCTTCAAGTAAGGTCTGCTATCTGACATCTCCGGCCCAACCAGCAGATCGGATGGAGAGATGCGGAGCTGAATTAAGCAGCTACGAGTTGTGTTTTGTTTGCAATTACTTGCGTTTTCCCGTTTTTTAAAGAGGCCAACGAGAATCCTCTACCCGCTTTCCCAATCTCAACGACCCCGTCGAAACCAGTACGCCCCCATATAATGAGGGTGTCTATAGTATGCCAGATGGACGAGCACAGTGCAATACCCGCAGGGTCGGCGCAGATACAGCGCAGATTGTTGAAAAATCACTGTATTTTATGGCTGAAATGGAGCAAAATAGTGACAGAAAGAGGGCACATTCTCACTATGATGCAACTTGTCAACGCATTGGAAAATGAATACAATCAGACTTGATCGTGTAAAGAAGCACACAAAATCGATGTCTGAATCAATCAAAGTTCCGGGCGTCTTTTCTTTTAATAAGGTTAAAACGGAGGAAGAAATAATGGATGCGAATATTGAAGAAATCATCAAAGATATGACTTTAGAAGAGAAGGCATCCCTGTGTTCCGGAATGGATTTCTGGCATACAAAGCCGGTACCAAGGCTGAACATACCCAATATAATGGTAGCCGACGGGCCGCACGGACTTCGCAAACAGGCGTCAAAAAGCGGTGCTGACGGATTAGGCAACAGTGAGAAATCGACTTGTTTTCCGACGGCGAGCGCAACAGCCTGCGCATTTGACCCGGATCTGATGTACGAGATGGGGCAGGCACTCGGTGAAGAGTGTCTGGATCAGGGCATTTCGGTCATTCTGGGGCCTGGAGCAAATATCAAGAGGTCACCGGGTTGCGGACGCAATTTTGAATATATTTCCGAAGATCCGTTTGTGATCGGAAAGATTGCAGGGGCGCTGATTTCGGGTATTCAGAGTAAGCATGTCGGGACTTCGCTCAAGCATTTTGCAGCCAACAATCAGGAGAAGGCCCGTATGCTCTGTGATTCGGTTATCGATGAGCGCGCGCTCCGTGAGATTTATCTTTCCGGATTCGAGGCGGCGGTCAAGAGTGCAAAACCATGGACACTCATGTGCTCCTATAATTTACTGAATGGAATCTATGCCAGTGAGCATCCGCGACTTCTGACGGAGATTCTGCGGAAAGAATGGGGCTTTGAGGGAATTGTCATGTCGGACTGGACGGCTGTCTGTAACCGTGTAAAAGGTTTGGCCGCGGGTCTTGAACTCGAAATGCCGGGATCCGGCGGAGAGAACGACCGGTTCATTATCGAAGCTGTGAAGAACGGTTCTCTTTCAGAAGAAATTCTGGATCAGGCGGTACGCAGGCTTTTGACACTGATCTACAAAGGACAAAATGAAATCGTCAAGGATCCGTCCGCATATGAACGTCACAATTCGCTGGCACGTAAAATCGCGCTTGCATCCGCAGTTCTTCTGAAGAATGATGGATTGCTGCCGGCAAACCCCGGACAGAAAGTGGCGGTTCTGGGTGCATTCGCCAAAGAAGCACGTTACCAGGGCAGCGGAAGTTCGCGTATTAACCCGGCTTATCTTTCCAATGCCGTCGACGGGTTCAAGAATATGGGTATCGATTATGCCTACGCAGATGGTTATAAGCTGTCAGGCGGAACGCCGGATGAAGCTATGATTCATGAAGCAGTCGAGATAGCCCGCGGTAAAGAAATCGTCTTCATTTACGCAGGTCTTCCGGATGAATATGAGTCGGAAGGATTTGACCGCGACCATATGGATCTTCCGGAAAGTCACAATCAACTGATTTCTGAAGTTGTTAAGGTCAACCCCAATGTCGTCGTTATCCTTTTCTGCGGTTCACCGGTCGTAATGCCCTGGCTGCCGGATGTCAAATCCGTCCTGCTCAGCTATCTGTCCGGACAGGCCGGAGCGGAAGCATCAGTGGATCTTCTCTATGGCAAATCCGTACCCTGCGGCAAGTTGGCGGAGACGTTCCCTTTGTGCCTTTCGGATAATCCGAGTTATACCCAATTCGGCGACAAGAAGTCGGTCGAATATCGGGAGAGTATTTATGTCGGATATCGATATTATGATGCGGCCAACAAGAAAGTTCTTTTCCCCTTCGGATTCGGACTGTCGTATTCATCCTTTGTCTACAAGAATCTCCGTTTGAGCGCGAACGAAATGCTGGATTCGGATCCGCTGACCGTGACGGTCGACGTGCAGAACACCGGCAATTACGATGCAAAAGAAATCGTGCAAATCTATGTGCAGGCACCGAAATCCGTTCTTTTCAAGGCACCGAAAGAGCTGAAAGGGTTTGCGAAGATTGATCTGAAAAAAGGGGAGACCGGCACCGTTACCGTTCAGCTGGATCACCGATCCTTTGCCTATTACAACACAAACATTCATGACTGGCATGTGGAAAGCGGAATCTATACGATTCTGGCTGGAGCATCCTCAAAAGATATTCGTCTTTCCGCCGATGTGAAGATTACGTCGACACGCCCGGATGCGAAAGTCCCGGACTATTCCGTCGAGTCGCCGGCCTATTATCATTTGGAGAGCGACAATCTTATGATTCCGCAGAATCAGTTTGAAGCGATGTACGGCGCGAAAATGCGTATCATCGAGCCGGTTGTAAAGGGGACGTATAATCTGGATTCGGCTTTCTTTGAATTGGATCACGGAATCGCCGGAACATTCTTTGTGCGGCAGGTACATCGCAGATTTACGAAGAAATACGCAGCAGACCCGCGTTCTGATCAGTCACGGATGTTTGAGGCGCAGTTTGACGATATGCCGGTCCGGACTCTGGTCAGTTTCACGAACGGGGCCCTCCGTTTTGACACACTCGAGGGACTTCTTCTGATAATGAACGGGCACATGTGCAAAGGGCTCATGTATCTCTGGAAGAACCGCAAGTAAATATTCTGAATTTCGGATCAGCGGTGATGTCGGAGTTGATCCCGGAAAGACCGTAACGCAAAGGTTAGTAAATGACATTGTCAGAAAGTGAAGTGAAGAGCCGGTGCATTGAACGCATCGGCTTTTCTTTTGGTCTTCAACAGCGAATGCCAACAAAATGAAACACGATTGATATGTGTTTCACGCACACAGATGATAAAATACTTATATGTTGTCCTGCACGAATGAACACTTCTTTTTGTGCAAGGAACTCATGGAATACAGGAGAGACCTATATGACGCCGATAAACGGGCTGGATTCTTTCTGGCCTTATGATTCGATAGATGATCTTTTTGAAGAGAAAACCCAGCCGGAATTCGGGCTCGTTCCGTCCAAATGGCATTTCGATCTTTCGTCATGGCGATTTTTTCATGCGGAAAACAGGGACATAGTGCCAATAGGTTTTGAACATCCGTCGTTTGCAGATGATATGTGGGACGCAGTCGAGCTTCCGTCCGTATGGCAGCAGGAGGGTTACGGTCTTCCGGTCAACCTGGCCTATGACGCCGGAAGCGTAACCGAAGAGAGCAAGTTATCCAAACGTATCCATTCCAAGCTAAACACCCTCGCAGGAAGTGACGCGGATGATGATGTCGGAGTATACCGCACATGGTTGGTTCTTCCGGCTTCGTATTATGAAAGAGCTGTGTATTTTGCATGCAGCGGCATACGCGGGAGATTCGAACTGTTTGTCAACGGCCGCCTCGTCACGACTGCAAGCGCTTGGTATTCACCGCAGCGAATTCTGATATCGCCCTTTCTGCAGGGAGAGAATAATCTTCTTACTCTGTTGATTTATAGATTGGATGCAGATCGTCACGGACGCATTCGCAAGGAAAACGGCACTTTCGGATACAGCGGCATTTTCCGTATGCCGGAAATTGTCGCCGAATCCTTTGTTGAAGTGTCCGGTCTGCATCTGTTCACGTCCTGGCTGGATCCGGTTCAAACGGATACGATCCGGATTGATGATCCTCACATCACGGACAGCATCCGGACCGATGATCCGTCTGCCGGAATAGATTCGAGCTCCGGCGACAGCATGCCGGCGACACCGGATCATCCGGGTCTTTCTCCGATGGAAATCGGACGGCGCGGCCGGCTTCGCATGCGGGTCTTTCTTCACAACCATACGGACCGCGCGATTCCGGTTCGAATCGAATGCGTACTTCTGTGTGTTGGGTCGGAGTATGATATTTATCATCTTCCTGTTCTGCAATCAACGATGCAAAATGATCTTCAGGGTGAAATTCCCGCCATATCCGACATCCGACTTGAATCAGAACTGTATGCGGATCAGGTCCTCCCATGGACGGATAAGACGCCTTACCTGTATGATCTCGTATTAACCGTGAAAGATCATCATGACCGGATTATTTGTATTAAGAAACGGCGGTTCGGGTTCCGGACAACCGAAGTAATCGGACGAATCTTTCATATCAATGACACGGCTCTTCCGCTCAGGGTCGTACGGTATTTTGATTTCGACCCGGTTGGCGGTTTAGCCGTCCCGGTCGAACGGATGCGGCAGGATATTTGCCTGATGAAGCAGGCCAATCTGAATGCCGTGATTGCCGCGCACTTCCCTGCGGATCCGGTATTCTACCAGCTGTGCGACCAATATGGCCTCTATGTTATCAGCCAGTCTGAAGCATCGCAGATGCACACCATGATGGAGAGTCTGATGACGCATCCCTGTATTATTCTCTGGTCGTTCGCTCCGCTGCATTTTGATGAGGGGAAGCTCTGGGAACTCAAGCAGAAGCTTCTGATTCTGGATGGGAGCCGTCCTTTTTATTGTGAAAAGGACCGGACGTTTGCACTCACGGATATTCCGCCGTTCCCATGTGAAGCCGGGTCGTTTTTCGGTGAGTGGTCGGATATATGTGTGGACCGGAAGGTCTTACAGTCGAAACTGGAACCCGGGAATTCGCTTTTTGCATCACAGAAAGGAAGACCTTTGCAGGACGAGACCTCCAATGATTTCCAATGGATTCATCAGGGGGATCTGGAAGAATACCACGAGAAGAATGATGTTCCCATTGCGCTGGGCATTGTCAGTGCGGACAGATTTCCGCATCCGACCTATTATGAAATGAAAAAACAGTGTGAGACACTGCAGTTTATTGCTTCACCGGATCATCCGGCGGAACTTACCCTGCATAATCTCCATCCGATCGGGGAGACGCTGGACCTTATGCTGTACTGGCAGATTTTGCTGGGAGGAATTCAGCTGCGCGGCGGTCGCGGTATTGTGAAGTCCCTGCCTCCGCTCGGAGAAAAAGTCATACGGTTCCCATTTGAAGTGGCTGATTATCTTGTAAGCGGCTGGATGCAGGCGGACGAACACATCCGGTGCATTTTTGATGCTTCGATATGTCATGAGCTCGTATTTGATGTGCGTGTATGTCTTGCAAACGATACGGACTATGCTCCGGCCGGACATGAAATAGCATTTTACCAGCAGGTACTGCTGGAGAATACGGCAGGCTATTCCGAAAACGGCCAGGGTTCATCCGCACATTTGCCGGCGGTTGCAGATGCACAAATGCTTGCGGCAGCGTCTGCCGGTTCAGCATCAAAACTGATCGTCAGCACGCTCCCCAAAACGCTGCATGTTGCACATACTGCAATGCAGGCTGCGTTTTCAAGAAACAGCGGAGGATTATGTTCGATTCTTGTCGGGGAACGGGAGTTGTTTGCAGGAAGCATGCAGCCGAGTTTTTTTCGGGCAGCGACGAACAGCGACCGGTCGGACCATTCATTTGTACTGGCGGCGACGGTTTTTTCCAAAGAGACGGACTGGCGGACAATTCAAAGTGATTTGCGGTATGAGAGATGTAAGTACGAAATGATCGGCGATGATTTCTCGATGCTTGTGCAATATAAGAGTTTTGCATTCAAAGGGGATGTACTGGTACAGTATCTGATGCACAGTGACGGGAAACTTGCTGTCACACTTGCATTTACGCCCCGGTATGATTTACAGCGGTGCGGATTTCGCGTGCATATTCCGCGTTTGATGAACCGGATGTCCTGGTACGGGAGAGGGTTTCATGAAGCATATCCCGATCGCAAGGAATCCGCGAGACTTGGCTTTTATGAAGCCACACCGGAACTTTTGTATCATGCATATGCACGGCCGCAGGAAAATGGCGGTCATTGCGATACGCAGTATCTCGTTCTGTCGGATGGAAGCGGGAAGGGTGTTCGAATCACGTCCGGCGGAGAGGATCGTTTTTCTTTTGCAGCGTCTTTATTTTCGCCGGAAGAAACAGACGACCATCAGCATCAGGAAGAACTTGCTTCCAACGGCACGTATGAATTGTTTCTGGATTTTTATCAGCGGGGCATAGAGCGGACCGGTCAGGAGACCAGACAGTTCGTCCGGAACCGGAAGTACCGCGGTACGTTCATCTTTGAGTCGTGGGAGGATGTTCAACCAGCGCCTTCAGATCACGAACTTCCTTAAAAGTCAGACTTCGCCATTCACCTAGAGGCAGATTTCCCAAGTCAATATTCAGTATTCGTGTGCGCTTTAACCTGCGTACCTGATAATCATGATATTCACACATCCGGCGAATCTGCCGGTTCAGCCCCTGCATCAGGATAATGCGGAACGTATGGCTGCCGGTCTGCTGCGTTTTGCAAGGCATAGTGATTCTTTCCAGAATCGGGACGCCTTTTTGCATACTGGACAGAAACTCAGGTGTGACGGGTTTATCCACTTCCACAAGATATTCTTTCTCGTGACGGCCTTCGGCTCGAAGGATTTTGTTCACGATGCTGCCGTCATTTGTCAGGAGAAGAAGACCCGTCGACGTCTTATCCAGACGTCCGATCGGATAAATACGTTTGTCAAAATGCAGATAGTCAATCACGTTGTCCTTATCCGATTTGTCGGATGTACAGGTGATGCCCAACGGCTTATGAAGAGCGATATAGACATAATCCTCGTCCGGAAATAACGGTGCTCCGTCTACGCGGACCACCTGACCCGCAAGGACGCGCGTGCCGGCAACGGCAGGAATATCATCAACCGTAACCACACCGTCCGCAACATATTCGTCTGCTTTCCGTCGCGAACAGAATCCGCTCGAACTGATATACCGGTTAATCCGGATACCGGTTTCCGGTGAATCGGGTGCCTTGGATTCCTGATCGTCTGTATCCAATGGAGACATGAAAATTACTCCTTATAAATCCTTGAAATCGTATTAATACCACGTGGTTCCGTGAACGCGCTTGAGTGTGAAGGTGAAGGTTGTGCCTTCGCCGTAATCGCTCTGTACGGAAATCGTCTCACCCATGTAGTTCAGAAGTTCTTTGGCAATGGAAAGCCCAAGGCCGGTGCCCTTTTTTCCGCGTGCACGGTCAGCTTTGTAGAAACGGTCGAAAATATGATCTATATCATATTCATGAATGCCCTGTCCTGTATCGATGACGGATACGAAAACCAGATCTCTTTCTTCACTGGTTTCCGTGGTGATTGTAATGGATCCGCCGGGCGGCGTGTATTTTTTCGCATTATCCATAAGAATAACCAGAATCTGTTCCACTCGATCCGGGTTTCCCGTGACCGTGGGGTTCGGGCCGCTTTTGCAGTCGATACGGAATGTGATGGACGCGTCCGACATAACGGGTGCAAACTTTGCTTCCAGATCAGTTAGTAGAACATTCAGATCGAACGGGAACGTCTTAAATGCAAGCGTGCGTGCCTGCAGACGTGATAGCTCCAGCATGTCGTCAATCAGTCGGGAAAGACGCATGGTTTCGTGAAGAATAATCCCGTAATACCGCATACGATCCTGTTCGCTTCGGACCATGCCATCCGCAAGAGGTTCGACCAATCCGCGCAGCGCCGTGAGCGGTGTGCGAAGTTCATGGGATACGTTGGCCACATAATCCCTGCGGGTCTGCTCAAGTCTTTCGGACTCGGTAATATCGCGAAAGAACCCGGTCGCTCCGGCAACATGCTGGTTGTTGTCGAATGTGGGAACAACGGTCGACAGATATGCGTTATCTCTGGCTTCCAAAGTGCGCTCAATGGTTTTTCCTTCCGCAATGCAGTTCTTAAAGTCATCCCAAACTTCGTCAAACGGAATGAGCTGCAGCCGATCCGTGAAAAGATTCTTGCGTTTTGCATTTTCAAAAAGAGTCAAAATGGCTGGATTTGAATAAAGCGGGCGGAGTTCCAGGTCAACGGATACGATACCTTCCGAAATAACATCAAAAATTTCACGCAGACGGTTTCTCTCGATCGTCAGATCGGAAATGGAGTTGGACAACTTATCTGCCTGTTCGTTAAAGGAACGTGCAAGTTCGCCGATTTCACCTTTTGGCTTCGTATTCGCCCGAACAAATGAATCACCCTGAACCATCGTTCGTGCGACATCATTAATTTTCTGCAAGGGGCGGACGAGACGATAGATGATAAAGTACAAGGGAATCAGCATGAATAATGATGCAATTGTAAAGGCCAGCAGCAGAGACTTCAAGAGTTCGTGTGAAATGGAATGCATATCCGCCATCGGACTGGCGAGAACAACATATCCTGAAATTGTCCCGGAAGATTCGATTGGAGCCTGCACCACAAGAATACCGGAAAATGCATCCTGGCCGACAATGATACTTTGTTTTACAGCCGTATCCGTGCCGGACAATAAGTTCTGGTCCAGATACGTCTTGAGTCGGCTCAATACATCCGTATCCGTTGCGGTAAGCTCCTGTGACTGTGCCAGAAGACTGCGGTTTGCGTCATAAACAAGAAAGTAGGAACCGGCAATATTCCGGTCGGTCATACATGTATTCAATACGGACGGATCGATTTGCGGCGATGAGCTGCCATCGTAATAGGAGACGATCGCTTTGGCGCGGGCTTGCATTTCATTGCCCTTGCTGACTTCAAGCGTATGGTCGGAGGCAAATAAATAGAGAACCGATGTTAGAACGGCAGTTAAAAACAAAACCGCCAGCATCGTAATGATTATGCGCTTTAATAAGATACTGCGAAACATTACGGAGAAACCTCAAATTTGTAACCGACACCATAGACAGTGATCAAGGACCACGGGGCGCCTTCATAACAAATCTTCTGTCGAATACGCTTAATGTGCGTATCAACGGTTCGGGTATCACCAAAATAGTCATAACCCCAGACC
>JADGQQ010000035.1 GCA_017881645.1 Clostridia bacterium | reverse complement strand
ATTTTTCGTATTAGTGCCGCAGAGAGACAGAGCTGTCTGATCATCGAAGGCCTTGATGTCCAGAAGAATCAGATCCGCTGCATCCACAGCGTTGGAGACGGATGCCGGATCCATGGCACCGGAGGTGTCGACTGCGCAGTGCAGTCCCCCCCGTTCATGACAGGCATGAATGAGTGCGGCAACGAAATCCGCCTGAAACAGAGGCTCTCCTCCGGATATGGTTACTCCGCCGGTCAGATAACTCTTATATCGCAGAATGTCATCCACCTGTTCATCGACAGTTGTCAGAGTCCCCGTATCTGTTTCCCATGAATCGGGATTATGGCAGTACCTGCATCGAAGCGGACAGCCCTGGAGAAAAACAATATAGCGAAGCCCCGGGCCATCCAATGCGCCCAGAGTTTCGATGGAATGGACTCGTCCTATCGGATTCTTACAGTCTTGCATGAACCGTACGGCGAACCACTTCTAGCTGCTGTTCGCGGGTCAGCTGGACAAAATGAACGGCATATCCGGAAACTCGTATTGTGAGCTGAGGATATTTCTCCGGGTGCTCCATGGCATCCAGAAGAACTTTCCGCTGAATAACGTTCACATTCATGTGATGCCCGCCATCCGTGAAATATCCGTCCATCAGACCCGTCAGATTTTTTTCCTGTTCTTCAACCGTTGTTCCGAGTGTGGCCGGCAAAATGGAAAAGGTATAGGAAATTCCGTCTTCACTGAAATCATACGGCAGCTGGGAGACAGATCGCATGGATGCGAGGGCGCCCTTGCGGTCTCTCCCGTGCATCGGATTGGCACCCGGCGCAAAAGGTTCGCCCGCTTTTCTGCCGTCCGGTGTGGCGCCGGTCATTTTCCCGTAGACCACGTTGGATGTAATCGTCAGGATTGAAAGCGTCGGTTTGCTGTCACGATATGTTTTGTGTTTGGAAAGTTCCGTCATAAAGCTCCGGAGAATGCCGGCAGCAAGTTTGTCCGCACGCGGATCATCGTTCCCGTACGCAGGATATTCGCCCTCGATGATGAAGTCCGTCGTCAGACCTTCTTCGTTTCGGATCGGTTTAACCCTTGCGTATCGAATTGCGCTCAGGCTGTCCACAACTACTGAAAGTCCCGCCAGTCCGCATGCAGCGGTACGAACGATCTTTTCATCGTGAAGAGCCATTTCCAGCTTCTCGTAGCAGTATTTGTCGTGCATATAATGAATAATATTCAGCGTGTTAATGTAGAGCTTACCCAGCCATGCGCACGTTTCGTCAAAGCGTGCCGTCACCTGGTCAATATTCAGGTATTCCCCGGTCAGCGGCTCTCTGACGGGTCCGATCTGTTCACCGGTCTTCTCATCCCGTCCGCCGTTGATCGCATAAAGGAGTGCCTTCGCAAGGTTGGCTCTCGCGCCGAAAAACTGCAGCTGTTTGCCGACACGCATAGCCGACACACAGCATGCGATCGCATAGTCATCTCCGAATTTCTCGCGCATGAGGTCGTCATTTTCATACTGAAGCGATGACGTCGCGATGGAAAGTCCGGAGCAGTATGTTTTGAACGCAGCCGGAAGCTTCGGACTCCAGAGAATGGTCATATTGGGCTCCGGTGCCGGCCCGAGATTGTTCAGTGTATGCAGGAAGCGGTATGACATCTTCGTAACCATATGTCTGCCGTCAAGACCTATGCCGGCAATGGCTTCCGTAACCCAGGTCGGGTCGCCTGAAAACAGTTCATCATAGGCCGGTGTGCGTAAGAAACGCACCATGCGCAGCTTCATAATGAAATGATCTACGACCTCCTGTACTTCGGCTTCCGTAATGATGCCTTCGTCGAGATCCTTCTGTGCATAAATATCCAGAAAAGTCGATACGCGGCCCAAAGACATCGCAGCTCCGTTCTGTTCTTTTACGGCGCCAAGATACGCAAAGTACAGCCATTGCACGGCTTCCCTGAAATTTTTGGCGGGAACCGAAATATCAAACCCGTAGCTCTGCGCCATTCTTGTCAGGTCATAAAGTGCGCGGATCTGATCGGCAATTTCTTCTCTGAGCTGTATGGTACCCGGATCCATTGTATCGAGCGTGCAGTTGTCTTTTCCCTTCCTCTTGTGAGAAATCAGAAAAGAAGTTCCATAGAGTGGTACGCGC
This sequence comes from Clostridia bacterium, assembly GCA_017881645.1. Lineage (GTDB taxonomy): Bacteria > Bacillota > Clostridia > Saccharofermentanales > Saccharofermentanaceae > Firm-13. The sequence continues at coordinate 4,009 of JADGQQ010000035.1, read as the reverse complement.
CTGTAATCGCCGATGATGCGTCCGCGTCCGTAAGCGTCCGGCAGACCCGTAATGAGTCCGGCATGCCTGGCGCGCTGCATCTCGGGAGTATAGGCATCGAAAACTCCGTCATTGTGCGTTTTCCTGTATTTGAAAACCCTTTCGACCTCCGGATCCATTTCGCGGTTGTAGGCCTTCAGCGAAGTCCGTACCATGCGGATACCGCCAAAAGGCATAATCGCCCGTTTCAAAGGACTGTCGGTCTGAATCCCTACGATGCGTTCGAGATCCCGGTCAATATATCCCGGCTTATGCGATGTGATCGTTGAAATAGTATGCGCGTCAATATCAAGAACGCCGCCTGCTGCGATTTCTTTCTCGCGCCATGCAAGAACCTGCGACCAAAGCTCTTTCGTGTTTTCCGTAGGCGGACACAAAAAAGACTCGTCCCCGTCATATGGAGTGTAATTTCGTGTGATAAAATCTCTGACGTGAATATCATCACACCATTTTCCAGTTACAAACATTGACATCATCCCCTTTTGGTATGTAATCAACTTTGGCACCTACACAAATAGAATACCGTACTTTCAGCATTTTGCCACAAAGTTTTTTTAAAAAAAGATTACAAATTTTCTCCTGTTTGTGAACATTTATTGCACAGAACCCACAGAAAGTCAAAAAACAAAATCCCGCCGGACAAAATCCGCGCGGGACTCTGTCGAGCAGAAAAGAAACGAGGTGAAGTGCGTTCAAAGTGGGTATTCCGCGATTCAATGAGGAGGATCGAAGAGGTTCCCCATGATCCTTAAGGCACTTTACACACAAGCCTTCCCGAGACGAAAAAGACTATACGAAATAGATGTGATCCAGAAGAATTTTTACGCCGATTCCGACCAGAATCAGACCGCCTGCGATTTCGGCAATTTTCCCGAGCGCAGGCCCGATCCGGCATCCGAGCACTCCGCCGGCGAAAGAAAACCCGAACGCAACGACACCGATAATAACAGCAGGCTGCCAGATGTCCGTATGAAGAACAGAAAGACTCACTCCGACAGCCAGCGCATCAATTGAGGTCGCCACTGCCAACACGAGCAGCCGTTTTGTCGTGAGAAAATCCGCTGCCATGACGCCTTTCTTCACTGCAGCTGCTGTTTCTGACGGAACCGGGCAGGAGGGCGCATTCTCAAGCAGTTCTTCTTCCCTCTTAGAAAAAAAGGCTTCCCACAGCATTTTCCCGCCGATCAAAGTCAGCAGTGCAAAAGCGATCCAATGATCGAACCTTTCAATATAGGAACGTGCACTTAAAGCGAAAAAGAAGCCGACAACGGGCATTGCGAACTGAAAAAGACCAAAATAAAGGCTCATCCTCAGGTTGTGTCTTCGATTGAAGTCACAAACCGTCATCCCGGCGGAAATCGAGACGGCAAAGGCGTCCATGGCCAGTCCCGCAGCAATAAATAAAACGGTGATAAAATTCATTTTCCCCTCCTGAATGCTGTCCTTGCATTGTGCATGGACTCGCCGTTTCTGTCAATTATACGTAAGTTCTTCTGTTGCTTTTCCACGATATTTTCTTCACGAGACCGTTGATTCATGGTATTGTTAGATGAAAACATCTCCATCCATGCGCAGGGCACCGCAATCGCGGCGTTTTTGCGGCCGGATCCACATATTCCGCAAGCCGGATCGTGCGTCGGCAAACCATTTTGAAATGAGGGACTTCCATGTATATGAGAAAGACAAAAATAATCTGCACTCTCGGACCGGCAACGGATACCGATGAGATGGTTCGAAAACTAATGATGCTCGGAATGAATGTCGCGCGTCTGAATTTTTCACACGGTTCCTATGAAGAACACCAGATGCGTATCGACCGTGTCAAACGGGTCCGTCAGGAACTGAATCTTCCGGTTGCCCTTCTGCTCGACACGAAAGGTCCCGAGATCCGAACCGGCATATTTACCGGCGGGAAAGCCATGCTGGTCGAAGGCGAGACGATCATTATCCGCAGCGAGGATATCTCCGGTACTTCGAAGGAATTTTCGATATCTTACAAAGGTCTTCCGGATGATGTCAAACCCGATGCACGCATTCTGATCGACGACGGTCTGATCGAGCTCTGTGTTCTCGAAGTGAAAGACAGGGACATTTTCTGCCGCATCGAAAACGGCGGACAGGTCTCCGATAAGAAGAGCATCAATGTTCCCGGCACCGAGCTTCATCTCCCTGCGCTCACCAGCAAAGATACAGAAGATATCGTCTTCGCCATTAAGAATGAATTCGATTTCATTGCTGCATCTTTTGTCCGCAAACCTCGCGATGTACAGGAAATCCGCCATATTCTCGAAAAGCACAATGCGCAGGGAATCAACATCATCGCAAAAATCGAAAACAGCGAAGGTGTTGATAATTTTGAGGACATTCTCAAAGTTGCCGACGGCATCATGGTCGCCCGCGGCGATCTCGGTGTGGAAATTCCGGCTGCCGAAGTGCCGATTGTTCAGAAGAAATTCATCCATCAGTGCCATATTGCAGGCAAGATCTCCATTACCGCTACACAGATGCTCGATTCGATGATCCGCAACCCCCGTCCGACACGAGCGGAAGTCAGCGACGTCGCGAATGCCATTTTTGACGGAACCAGTGCCGTCATGCTTTCCGGTGAAACAGCCGCAGGCAAATATCCCGCTGAAGCCCTGCAGATGATGGTCGAAATCGCACGACAGACGGAAGGATCCATTGACTACTGGAAAAACCTCCAGAATGCACGTTATACAATGATCTCCTCCGTTGCCAACGCCATCAGTCACGCAACCTGCACGACGGCAATGGATCTGAATGCCAAAGCCATCATCACGATCACGCACGCAGGCCGCACGGCGAGGCTGGTTTCCCGATTCCGTCCCGCCTGTCCGATTGTCGCCTCCACCGTTTTCCCGATCGTTCAGCGCCAGCTGAATCTCAGCTGGGGTGTCTGCCCCATTCTGGTGGAAGAAGTGCAGACCACGGACGAGATGTTTGATGTAGGCATTCGCGCTGCAAAGAACTGCGGCTTCCTTTTTGACGGTGACATTATCGTCATGACCGGCGGAACGCCTGTCGGCATGAGCGGCACAACAAATACGATCAAGGTGCAGGCCATCGGTCATTCCATTGTTCAGGGAAAAGGTCAGCCCACAGGAGAAGGAACGCCTACGAAAGTGACCGGAACCGTTCTGATCGTCCGCGACCCGGAGCATCTTTCCGATCTTTCCATTTCCCATGGCGATGATATTATTCTTGTAGCTCCTTATACGAATAACCGTATGATGCCGCTGATCCGCAAGGCAAAGGCGCTGGTGGTCGAGGATGATGATCCGGTCAGCCATGCCGCTACGGTTGCCGTTGCATTAGAGATACCTGCCGTGCTTTCCTGTGAGAACGCGACGCGTCTTCTGAAGGACGGCGTTACGGTTACGGTAGATGCGGAGCGGGGTATCGTCTCCTGAATTCCATCCAAAGTCCTGTGGTGTAAACGTCGTGTTTTACGGGTCTCTTTGCCTTGCGAATGGTGAAAAAGGTTCTTGCTGCAAGCCCAAAATGCCCGTCGGTTTGCTTTTGTGACGCCGTATGATATAATTGCATCGGTTAGTTCTGTCGTCACATATATGAAGACGCGAATAAACCTGTTGGAATTACTTACTGGAAGGACATTATGAAGTTTATCGGAATACCGAAAACCGTCAAGAAAAAGAACGATATGGTTCGCTCCGCACTCGGTGTCGGTCTCCTGTTCGCTCTCGTTCTCATTTGTGTTCTCGGAGCGGAATCTACGTTCACCACCAAGTCTGTACTGGATGCAAAAGCCAGCATGGACAGCATGAATGCGCCTGCGCTTGATTCACTTGCCCCGATAAACGTTAATGATACGACGCCTACGCTGGCAAACCGCTCGGCCGACCTTCAGCCGACCCTCACGGTCACTGCGGCTCCCACCGTAACAGATATACCCACTTCTGCTCCGACGCTTACACCGTCAGCAACCCCT
>JADGQQ010000002.1 GCA_017881645.1 Clostridia bacterium | reverse complement strand
CCCCACCCGCCTATAACAATACTGTGAGGCTGCCATCCAAATCTGTACACACATCCTCGCAAGAGGTAAATCCCGGAAAAAAGTCATCATTACACCCCGGAGAAACGCGTCGCGAACGGCCGGCGGTCAAGACGGAATCCGCAAAAACAAGCATTCCGGGCACATCCCGGCCAACGGATCCCCGTCAGGGACATCCCCAAGGACCGAGAGCGATGCAGCCTGCGGCTCCGCGCACGGAATCACGGCCTGAACCTCGAGCCGGAATAAACCCGGATTTGAGGCAGGAAACCAAACAAGCTGCGAGACCCGTACAAGCTGCGAGACCCGTTCAGAAGACGGACCCCAAATCCGCACGCAAACCGATTATCCACGAGCCTGTGGTCTCAATGAAGACGGATAAAGGCCCGGGACCGGATTTTTTCACGAACAATAAGTTGAAGCACAAGAACAGGGAGAAGAAAAAGACCGCTCTTCGCGTCGTTCCGCTGGGCGGACTCGGTGAAATCGGCAAAAACATGACTCTCCTTGAATATGGCAACGATATTATCATCATTGACTGCGGCATGGCATTCCCGGAAGAAAATATGCCGGGAATCGACGCCGTCATTCAGGATTATACCTATGTCCTGCAAAACAAAGACCGCGTCAGAGGCATCTTCATTACGCATGGTCATGAAGATCATATCGGTGCGCTTCCCTATCTGATGCGCGACCTGAAATGCCCGATATACGGGGGCAGACTTGCCATCGAGCTCATTCGGGGCAAACTGACCGACAAGGGAACCGGCTCACGCGGAATCGAACTGAAGCATTGTCTGGCAGGGGATGTTGTGAAGGCCGGAAATTCTTTTTCGGTGGAATTCATTCGCGTCAATCACAGTATTGCAGATGCTTTTGCGCTTGCTGTGCGGACACCGGCTGGTATTGTAATTCACACGGGCGACTTCAAAGTTGACTATACGCCGATCGACGGCGAACCGATTGACCTGCAGCGTTTTGCGCAGTTTGGCTCAGAAGGCGTTCTCCTGCTTCTGGCCGACAGCACGAACGTAGAAGTTCCGGGTTCTTCTCCTTCCGAGCGTCAGGTGGGCGAATCCTTTCAGCGTATTTTTCAGAATGCACCGGGACGGCTCATCGTCGCAACCTTCTCCTCACACGTTCACCGTATGCAGCAGATTTTCACAGCAGCAGAGAAATTTGACCGCAAAGTCGCGCTTGTCGGCCGAAGCATGCTGAATGTGTTTGCCGCCGCCAACTCACTGGGCTATATCGAAATGAAGCCGGATACATTGATTGACATCAATGAAGTGGACCGGTACCGTCCGGAACAGATTGTCATTCTTACGACCGGAAGTCAGGCGGAGCCGATGGCCGCGCTCACACGTATGGCATATGCTTCCCACAAGATCGTCGAAATTCATCAGGGCGATACGGTCATCCTTTCAGCAAACCGCATTCCGGGCAACGAAAAATCCATCTATCACGTCATTAACGAGCTCTTCCGTCTGGGTGCCACTGTGATTTATGAAGCTCTCGCGGACGTACATGTATCCGGTCATGCTTACAGAAATGAACTGCAGCTGATTCACGAGTTGGTCAAACCGCAGTATTTTATGCCTGTGCACGGTGAATACCGCATGCTGTTCCGTCACTCGCAGCTGGCCAATGATCTTGGTCAGTCGTGGAATCATATATTCATTCTGAATAACGGAGATATTTTCGAATGCGATAAAGATATGGCACGCATATCCGGTTATGTCAACGCGGCGCCCGTTCTGATCGACGGTTCCGGTGTGGGAGATCTGGACAACAGGGTTCTTCGCGACCGCAGGCTGCTGGCGGATGACGGTGTCGTAGCTATCGCACTTGTCATCGATAAAAAGGGAAACCGTCTGATGTCGGCTCCCTCCGTCCAGGCGATCGGGTTCCTGTATGAATCGGAATCCGCGGAGATCATTAAAGAGTGCTCGGATAAGCTCACGCTTTTTGTAAGTAAATGTAATCAGCAGAACCGGCCGCTCAGCGCCGCAGTGGAATCCGGACAAATGAGGGATTATCTGAAGAGCCTGCTGTTTGAAAGAACCAAGAGAAGACCGATGATTCTGATTTCGGTGACGCAGTTATAATTGCAGACCTGTTATAAGAATACAAAAAAACGGACATCCTTTGCGGGGTGTCCGTTTTTTGATTTATCTGACGGGATCAGTGGCCTCTGCGCACTTCGATGACGTCGCGTATGGCTTTCAGCCGTCCGACGACGCGGTCGTACTGACTCTGGTTCTTGACTTCGATCGTCATATTGAAGTTCGCAGTAACGTCTTTCATTGCCTGCAGGGTAGCTGTAATGATCGACACCTTCTCTTCCGAGATGGCATTTGAAATATCGGCAAGCAGATGACGGCGGTCATGTGCGAGTATGCTGATTTCAACCTGATAGCTGTCCTGTTCGCCGCGCTGGTCCCAATATACATCGATGAGGCGGGATGCTTTCTCGGCATCTTTCGCCGTATCCCCGGAATTCTTCAGGATATTGCGGATATTGGAGCAGTCCGTTCTGTGAACGCCCACGCCGTTCCCGCGCGTGACAAATCCGATAATCGGGTCGCCGGGTACGGGACTGCAGCAGCGCGACAGATGAACCAGACAGTTCTCAATGCCTTGTACGACCACACCGGATTCATTGATCTTCCGGTTCTTCCGCACCGTCTTGCTTTTCGGCAGTGCTTTTGTCGAAATAATTGCGTTATCTTCCGTAATGCCTGTCGGAAGAGGCGAATATACGACCTGCCCGCCGCCTGTAACACGGTATCCGAGTGCAAAGCGCTCATCATCCGGAAGGGATTTTATGTACTCATCCTTGAGTTTGCCGATGACCTTGGACGAGGCGATGCCGCCGTATCCGATCGCTGCATACATATCGTCGAGTGTCGTAAATGAATGCTTACGCAGAACATTTTCGACAAAATCATTCTTCATCAGCTGGGCAAGCGTGAAGCCGGATTTCTTAATATCACGCTCCATTACTTCACGGCCGTGAGCTACATTCTCTTCACGCATTTCCTTCTTGAACCACTGGTTGATTTTGGATCGGGCCGATGTGCTCTTTACAATCTTCATCCAGTCACGGGAAGGGCCGTGGACTTTCTCGGAAGCGAGGATTTCCACAATATCACCATTCTGCAGTTCATAGGTCAGCGGCACAATGCGTCCGTTTACTTTGGCTCCGTACATCCGGTTTCCGACACCGCTGTGAATGTTGTAGGCGAAATCAATCGGAACCGAATGCGCGGGCAGAGAAATGACATCGCCTTTGGGTGTGAACACGAAAACTTCTTCGGCGATAAGCCCGTTCTTGAGCGTATCGAGGAATTCACCGGCATCTTTGGATTCTCCCTGCCAGTCCAGCAGCTGACGCAGCCAGGACAGCTTGTTATCAATCGAATCCGTAGAAATACGCGAGTCGGCCGGAATGCCTTCCTTGTACTTCCAGTGAGCGGCAATGCCGTATTCAGCCGTCCGGTGCATCGCGAAGGTACGGATCTGCACTTCAAAAGGCAGTCCCTTCTTCCCGATGACCGTCGTATGAAGCGACTGGTACATATTGGGCTTAGGCATCGCAATATAATCTTTAAACCGTCCGGGCATCGGATAGTACAAATCGTGCACCAGTCCGAGGACCGCATAACAGTCGGATACCGTGCTGACGACGATCCGGCAGGCGAAAAGATCAAAAATCTGATCCAGATTCTTGCCCTGGGTTTTCATTTTGTTGTAAATGCTGTAAAAATGTTTGGGCCGTCCTTCAATCTCAGCGTCAATGCCCATTTCCGATATTCGTTTCTGCAGATTGCTGATGACTTCCGACAGGAACTCTTCGCGCTCTGACCTTTTCTGCGAAATGGAACCCACAAGTTCATAATATGCGTCCTTGTCGAGATACCGGAGACATAGATCCTCCAGCTCCCATTTGATTTTATAAATACCCAGACGATGTGCCAGAGGAGCATAAATATCTTTGGTCTCGCGGGCCTTTTCCATCTGTTTTTCAGGGGGCAGGAGCTTCATTGTCCGCATGTTATGCAGGCGGTCCGCCAGCTTGATCAAAACAACTCGAATGTCTTTTGCCATCGCAAGAAACATCTTGCGCATATTCTCAGCCTGTATTTCCTCTTTGGAAGAATACGGGATTCGGCCGAGCTTTGTAACGCCGTCGACCAGGAGGGAGACATCTTCACCGAAAAGTTCGGAAATCAAACTAAGACTGACCGCTGTATCTTCAACCGTGTCATGAAGCAGTGACGCCGCAAGCGTATCCGTGTCCATTTCGAGTTCCGTCAGGATTTCCGTCGTGGCCAGCGGATGAATAATATACGGTTCGCCGGTTCTTCGTAATTGGAGACCGTGTGCCTTGATGGCAAAAGCGAAAGCGCGCCTGAGCTTCTCCGAATCATCCTTATCCGAATAACTCTTGTACCGGCGAATGATTTCATCGAAGGATTCCATAATTTCCGGATCGATATTTTCAGGCAGCGTCGGATCACGCAAAACCTGCTCAAAGAGCTCCTGCTCCCTGGCCTCCTGCGCTTTTTCCTGTGCCTTAACGGCTGCATCTTTTTTCCCGTCCGGACTCATTACGGATTCCCTCCATTTGTGAAAAGCCGCTGAAATGTCTGTGTATTTTCCAGTTTAACCTTGCCATCAACAAATATCAAGGTGAAGCAGACGCGCTGCCCTTTTCGCGAATGAAAACAAAGGAGTCCCGATTCTTCGAAAATATCCAATATACGTGCCAGCGCAAACCCGTGCAGAGAAATGCCGTAATTCGCCGATACAAAACGTGCCAGAAGTCCAATGTCGCAGAGAGTTATCCCATCCGCACATCGCGTGCGCAGAAACTGATATACGATTTTAATGTTTTCTTTCACCGGAAGAAGATCCTCTGTTCTTCCTTTGGTCAGCATGGCAATCTGCTTCAAAGGAAGGCCGTTCCGGTACAGCTTCTCAAGAATATCCGGTGCATCATCCAGAATTTGACCGGTTTTTTGAAAATGCATGTCAACGATCTGCATGGATACGGATTCGCGGTTGCCCCAGATGGAAATGCTGAGCTCGACCACTGCATCTACCATGCTGTTTGCACGGTACAGTTCATCGAGATGCCCCATGCCGAATGCAATACCGTCAAAAAATTTCTCGCGTCCCGAACTGTCCGGCATTGAAAAACGGATCTTCAAATGTTTGCCTTTCCCGCAGGACTCCGCCCGGGCAATTCTGCAGTCGCGCACAAGAAACCGCGGTTCCCGGTTGCCTTCTCCGAAAGGCGAAAGACTCGCTATCTCGCGGCAGGTGTCAAGCGTCAGATCGTCAATTGCCAGACACGCGTCTATTTCGACGGAAGGCACATACGGATCGGCACCGTTCTGTATTTCGTATTCACGGATCTTCTCTGCAAAAAGCTCATATTTCTCTTCCTGAACCGATATGCCGGCCGCCTTTGGATGACCGCCGAACTGTTCGGTGTACTCCTGAGCATAAAGAATTGCCTCAAGAATGTTGTATCCTTCGCAGGCCCGTGCCGATCCTTTGAGAAGACCCTGATGACCGGAATTCTCCGTGAAAACAATCGCGGACCGGCTGTATCGGGATACAAGACGTGATGCGACAATGCCGATAACCCCCGGATGCCAGTCTTTTCCCCGGACCAGAATCGGACCTGTATTTGAATGGACTACGCTCTTCCCCTTATCGCTGTTCTCTAGAATTTGAACGGCTTCCTCAAAAATGGCCAGTTCGACTTCCTGCCGACGTGTATTTTCCTGTGAAAGTTCTTCCGCAATCTGTGCAGCAAGTGATTCGTTATCCGTAATAAGAAGCTCCACAGCCCGTGATGCATCACCCATGCGTCCGGCCGCATTGATGCGCGGAACGAAAATATAACTCACCGTAGTTGATGAGATCCGGGGATCGCTTTGATGGGAAGATGCATAAAGCGCACGGATTCCCATACGCCGGCGGCTCTGCAGCAGCGCAATTCCCTCTTTGACCAGCATCCGGTTTTCATCGAGTACCGGTACAAGATCGGCAATCGTTCCGATGGCTGCCAGATCCAGATAGGAACGCCAGTCATCCGGTTTTGTTATCGGAGAAAGGGTCATGCATAGCGCCTGAACTAACTTTAAGGCAACGCCCACGCCGGAGAGCTGCGAAAACGGATATTGACTGTCCGTCCTTTTGGCATTTAATACCGCTAACGCGGCCGGAAGCGTTGGCTTCACTTCGTGATGATCCGTAATAATAACATCGATCCCCGACCGGTTCAGCTCGGCAACTTCATCAATATTTGCCACGCCGCAGTCAACCGTAATGAGAAGATCGGGATTCCGGTCATGGATTTTGGAATAGAGCAATTCCGACATTCCGTAACCTTCAGCGACACGGTCCGGAATTAAATAGGAGCAATTCGCACCGACTTTGCGCAAAAACAATGTGAGAAGTGCGGTTGATGTGATGCCGTCTGCATCATAATCTCCGTATATAAGGATATTCTCATTCTGCTGCACGGCACGGAGCACGCGCTCGCAGGCAATCGCCATGTCCGGAAAGAGCATCGGATCATGCCATCCGTCATGCGTGTCCGACAAAAAGGCTCTCACATCTTCCCCGCAAGTTACGCCGCGCGAAAAAAGAAGCCTCTGCGCAAGCGGCAGATGTTCGTCATCCGGTGATATTGAAGTCGGCAGATTCCAAACTTTTTCAATTAATATCAAAAAGCTGTCCCTTCCCGGGCAAGCCCGGTCTTATTCATCTGCTGAAAATATATGTTAGAAATGAAAAGAACCCGACGCAAACGCATCGGGTCCCACCAGGCATCGTTAGATCAGCGCTTGCGCTTTCTGGCAGCCTCTGACTTCTTCTTGCGTTTCACGCTCGGCTTCTCGTAATGTTCTCTCTTCCGAACCTCTGCGAGAACTCCCGATCTTGCACAAGAGCGCTTAAAACGGCGCAACGCACTATCAAGGGACTCGTTTTCCTTTATTCTAATTTCTGACACTTTCTTCCCTCCCCTCGTGCGTAAAGCTCATGGAATGTACAACAATCAAATACATATTCGTACATCCCGTATCGGTGGTATTATACCTGTTAATTAGGGATGAGTCAAGGAAGGTATATGTGGTTTTTCGCTATCTTCAGGCTGCGCCTTACGAAAGGCGCAAAAAACCACATATACCTTCCTCAGCAGGCGCTTCGCGCCACGGAAATTCATTTCCGAAGCGCCCGTCGGGCGCTATTCTAAGAAGAAAACCTTGCGAAGTGCGCCTCCGCAAATCGCGAAGCGAGGAGGACAGCGCCTGAGCAAAGTCTTTCTTCGCACCAATGAATTATACTCAAAAAGCGCCCGAAATCAACTTTTTTGATGAAAGTTAAATTTGGTACTTGCGCGATGGCTTGTAAGTGTGTACAATGCCGATTCATAGGGTGTTTTTCACAGCCTTAATCAAACAAGAAAACGAATCTCTTCGGAGGCAATGGAGCCGCTGGAGTCTTTGTCATGCAACAAGGGGCATGCAGGGACTAGGTGGTTTTCTTATTTGAAAGGAAAAATATGAACGGTGATATTGCTTGGCTTCTGATTTCTGCAGCACTGGTTTTGTTCATGACACCGGGACTCGCGTTTTTTTACGGAGGTCTGGTAAAAAGGAAAAATGTAATCAGTACAATGATGGCCAGTGTCTTTATTATGGGCATGGCCTCAATCCTGTGGGTTCTTTTCGGATATTCGCTGTCATTCAGCGGAGATGTCGGAGGAATCATCGGAAATTTTCAGTGGCTGGGTCTGAATAATTTCGGAGCCGAGCCGGGTCCGTGGCTTCCGAATGTACCCAATCTTGTTTTTGCTATTTTTCAGATGATGTTCGCGATCATAACTCCTGCCGTTATCTGCGGTGCGGTTGTTGAACGTATGCGGTTTACAGCTCTGGCTGTTTTCGTAACGGTGTGGTCGATTGTCGTATATTATCCGCTGGCGCATATGGTCTGGGGCGGCGGCTTGATTTCGCAGCTGGGCGCGGTTGATTTCGCGGGTGGATATGTCGTTGAAATCAACTCAGGCGTATCGGCTCTCGTCGCTGCGATCGTGGTCGGAACCCGTAAGCATCACGGGAAGATCACATACCATCCGCACAATATCCCGTATGTCTTCCTCGGAGCCGCCATCCTCTGGTTCGGCTGGTTCGGATTCAATGCCGGAAGCGCTGGCGGCGCAAATCTGCTTGCAGCGCATGCCTTTATGACCACCAACACATCATGCGCAGCGGCTCTTCTCACCTGGATGTTTATTGAGAAAGCGCATAACAACCGTCCGACTCTGGTGGGTGCATCTACGGGAATAGTCATCGGTCTTGTGGCGATTACTCCCGGTGCAGGATTTGTTCCGATCTGGGCATCCATTATTATTGGTGCTTGTGCAAGCGGGATCTGCTATCTCTTTATTACCATGGTCAAACCGAAACTGCGTCACGATGATTCGCTCGATGTATTTATTTGTCATGGCCTCAGCGGCATCTGGGGATGTATTGCCACAGGTATATTCGCCTTGACATCCATCAACGGCGTGGCTAAATGGAACGGACTCGCATTTGGTGAAACTTCACTTTTCATTAGACAGATTGCTGCCGTTGGGATTACAATAGTCATATCGGTAGCTGGAACCCTCGTTGCACTGGGCGCCGCAAAACTGGTAACCGGTAAGCTGCGTGTTCCGGTCTCGACAGAAGATATTGGTCTCGACATCGCAGAACATGGCGAAAATGCATATCCGTCTTACTTAGGACTCGACTAAATCAAGGGAGGATCTATTGTATGAAAAAAGTTGAAATCATCATCCGGCCTGAAAAACTGGAATCACTCAAAGAAGCCTTAAATCTTATTCACATAAAGGGCATTACCATTTCACCTGTCATGGGTTGCGGAAATCAACTCGGCTGGAAAGAATCTGTACGCGGAAGCGATACCGTTCTGACAGTTCTGCCCAAGATTATGATGATTATGATTATTGAGGATGACAAACTGGAAGAAACGATCAAATTGATCGTTAAAGAGGCACAAACGGGAGAGGTAGGTGACGGCAAAATATTCATCAGTGAAATCACAGAGTGTATCCGGATTCGAACCGGAGAACGCGGCGAAGGAGCCATTTGATGATACGATTCTGATCTTTGGAACCTGATGTTGTGCTGACGTTTGTCCGCACAAAAATGAACGAAATGACGTAACAATACTGTTCGGAGGCAAAGGAGCCACTGGAATCTTTTCATGCAGCATGCGCGCGTGATTGGATGAGGTGGTTTTACTATTTGGAGGATGTTTTATGAATGCTGATATTGTCTGGATTTTGATGTCATCTGCTCTTGTTCTTATTATGACCCCGGGACTGGCTTTCTTCTACGGAGGCCTGGTAAAGAGAAAAAATATTATTAATACGATGATGGCCTGTGTCTTTATTATGGGCATGGCTTCTATCTTGTGGGTTCTGGTCGGTTACTCTCTGTCGTTTTCCGGCGATATCGGGGGTGTCATCGGAAATTTGAAGTGGTTCGGGCTAAACGGCGTAGGAGCCGCGATCGGGCCCTGGCTTCCCACCGTTCCCAATCTTGCTTTTGCTATTTTCCAGATGATGTTCGCCATCATCACACCGGCTTTGATAACCGGAGCGGTCGTTGAGCGTATGCGCTTCTCCTCTCTTGCGATCTTCGTCACGGTCTGGTCAGTGGTTGTATACTACCCTCTGGCTCATATGGTCTGGGGCGGCGGTTTTCTTGCTCAAATCGGTGCAGTTGACTTCGCAGGCGGAACTGTTGTCCACATCAGTTCCGGCGTATCGGCACTGGTCGTCGCTCTTGTGATCGGCAAGCGGAAACATCATGGAAAAATCAGTTATCACCCGCACAACATTCCTTTTGTTTTCCTGGGCGCAGCACTCCTGTGGTTCGGCTGGTTCGGCTTTAACGCCGGAAGCGCCGGTGCAGCAAATGCACTCGCCGTACATGCCTTTATGACCACCAACACGGCTTGCGCCGCAGCACTTCTCTCCTGGATGCTGATCGAAAAGATACACAGTGGCAAACCGACTTTGGTCGGCGCATCCACCGGTATGGTTATCGGACTGGTCGCCATCACACCCGGCGCCGGTTTTGTCCCGATCTGGGCTTCCATTATCATTGGAGCACTGGTCAGTCCCATCTGCTATTTCTTCATCACGGTCATCAAGCCGAAACTGGGATATGACGATTCGCTGGATGCGTTCGGATGCCACGGCATCGGCGGTATCTGGGGAAGCATCGCTACGGGTATTTTCGCCCTTACGTCCATTAACAGTGTAGCGAAATGGAACGGTCTGGCCTTTGGCGAAACAGCACTTTTCGTGCGCCAGCTGGCAGCTGTCGGAGTTACGATTGTCGTTTCGGTAGCCGGAACATTCATCGCACTGGCTGTGGCCAAGCTCTTCACCCGCAAACTTCGTGTTCCGATTTCCTCCGAAGATATCGGACTGGATATTGCCGAGCACGGTGAAAGTGCATATCCGTCTTATCTGGGATTCGATTAATGCAAGGAGGATCGCTGTATGAAAAAAATTGAAATCGTTATCCGTCCTGAAAAACTGGAGGCTCTCAAAGAAGCGCTGAACCGCATACACGTTAAGGGCATTACGATTATGCCTGTCATGGGATGCGGCAACCAGCTCGGATGGAAGGAATCCGTCCGCGGAAGCGACACCGTACTGACCGTCCTTCCGAAGATCCTTCTGATTCTCGTCATCAACGATGAGAAGCTTGAGGAGACCATTCACACCATCATTCAGGAATCGCAGACCGGCGAAGTCGGTGACGGAAAAATCTTCGTCAGCGAAGTTACCGAGTGCATACGGATCCGCACCGGAGAACGCGGAGATTCCGCCATCTGATCTTTTCTGAAATCGGGTACTGCAAAACACAGACATACAAACAAAGCGCCTTTCCGCGAATAGTGGAAAGGCGCTTTTATGTGTGTTTTCAAATCCGGTGAAATCAGGGTCTGCGGGGTTACAGCAATTTCTCGCTGATCTTCATTCCGCCGATCAGATGAAAATGTACGTGCATGACGGTCTGCCCGCCGAATTCCCGGCAGTTGTTGATCAGGCGGAAGCCCTCTTCCAAGCCGGTCAGTTCTGTGACAACAGATATGGCGGACATAATGGCGGACATCGTCTCCGCCCCGTCCTCCGCAGAAGCAAGATCAAGAATATCGTCGTAATGCTTTTTCGGAGCAATCAGGATGTGGACCGGCGCAACCGGCTTCAGATCCTTAAAACAGATGACGTCATCGTTTTCATATATAACGGATGATGGAATTTCTTTGTTCGCGATCATGCAGAAAATACAAGCCATACAATCATCTCCTTTTCGTGATGTCAGCGGGTCGAATCAGGCGCCCAACTGCGACTTGATCGTTGCGTGCGCTGCCGCGAGGGCATCGGAAAGTCTGGACACATCCTTGCCTCCGGCCTGTGCCATGTCCGGACGTCCGCCGCCGCCGCCGCCTGCTGCTTTGGCTGCCTCACGGATAATATTGCCTGAGTGGATGCCCTTTGCGATGGCTGCTGCAGTCGCCATCGCGACAAAAAGCAACTTTCCGTCCTGCTCGGATGCCAGAAGAATGACGCCTGCATCGAGCCGGTCACGGATCTGGTCCGCCGTAGTACGCAGTGCATCCGCATTCTCAGCGGTCACAGAGGCGACAACAACAGATACACCGTTCATTTTTACTGCCTTATCCGCAAGTTCCGCAGCCAATCCGGCTGATTTCTGTTCCTGCATACCGGCCAGTTCTTTCTCCAGCGACTTCACTTCAATCAGCGTTGTACGGATCTTACGGACAAGCTGATCCTGCGTGGTCTTGATTGTTGTGCAGGCTTCGTCGAGAAGCGAGTGTTCACTCTTGGCAAGACTGTATGCGGATGCTCCGGTGACGGCTTCGATACGGCGGACGCCGGATGCGACACCGGTTTCGGAAAGGATACGGAACTGGCAGGCCTGACTGGTGTGCGTCAGATGTGTGCCGCCGCAGAATTCCAGAGAATATGCATCGGTTACGTTGCCTACGGTGACGACTCGAACCTGATCTCCGTATTTTTCCCCGAAAAGCGCCATAGCGCCTAACTGTCTGGCTTCTTCAATCTTCATGACACGCGTCGTGACATCGAGATCGGACAGAATAATGGTGTTGACGATATCCTCGACAATCATCATTTCCTCATCCGACAAGGGCTGGAAATGCGTGAAATCGAAGCGGAGGCGATCCGATGATACAAGGGATCCGGACTGCTCGACATGTTCGCCCAGAACGGTCCTGAGAGCTTTCTGGAGTATATGTGTGGCTGTATGGTTGCGTGCGGTCGAAAGTCGAAGCTTCGCATCCACACTGAGTGTCATCGTCTGACCCGCGCGCAGGGATCCATCCGTGACGGTGAGGCTGTGCAGATATTTTCCGGCGGAGTCTTTCTCCACGGAAATAACCTGTGCGGCAAACCCGTCGCCGTGCGCAGCGCCCTGATCGGTCATTTGTCCGCCGGACGTCGCATAGAACGGCGTGGTATCAAAAATCCCGATAACTTTGTCACCGGAAAAAGCCTCCGGTACCATTTGCAGCGATCCCTCTTCATCTTCCTTCAACAGGTACAGAAGTTTGCCGGCAGCCGTCAGCGTCTCATATCCGACGAAAATGGTTGCGGATGAATCCTGCAGAAGTTCAGCCGGCAGTTCCTTGCCGCCCCATGCTGTACCGGTTTTCGCTTTGGTGGCGGCACGTGCAGCATCGCGCTGACCTTTCATCGCCAGCTGGAAACCGTCTTCATCCAATGAGAGACCCGCGTCCTGTGCAATTTCGCGCGTAAGATCCAGCGGGAACCCGTATGTATCGTGCAGGCGGAACACCTGCTCTCCGGACAATGTCATAAGACCTTTGCTTTTTGCGGCACCGATATAATCATTCAGAATCTCGGTTCCCTGTTCCACCGTACGAAGGAATGCTTCCTCCTCTTTACGAATGACGGTCATGATATATGTCTGTTTCTCAAGGAGCGCAGGATATGCGGACTGATTGAGCTCTATCATCACGGCAGCCATATCCGTCAGGAAAAGATCCCGGATCCCGAGAAGGCGGCCAAATCTGGAAGCACGTCGAAGCAGACGGCGGAGAACGTATCCTCTGCCTTCATTTGAAGGCAGCACGCCGTCGGAAATCATCATGGTCGTAGACCGCACGTGATCTGTGATCACGCGGATGGCAATGTCCGTTTTCGCATCTTTGCCGTAATCGACGCGCGCTCTGGCGCAGATGGTGTCAAGAATCTTCCGGACCGTATCGACTTCGAAAAGATTATCCACACCCTGCAGAATGCAAGCAAAACGTTCGAGTCCGGCACCGGTATCAATATTCTTTTTGGCGAGCGGCGTGTAACTGCCGTCCGCTTCCTTATTGAACTGCGTGAAAACAAGATTCCAGAACTCCACAT
>JADGQQ010000034.1 GCA_017881645.1 Clostridia bacterium | reverse complement strand
TATATGCAAGGGGTATTATGCAACACTATGACCGCGGTGTCAACGTTTATTTGCCGTTCGCGCCTGCAGGTCCGCCATTCGACGTTCCCGCCGGCCTTGTACCGCGCATGGCGTCAAAAACAGCCTTATCATTGAAGGAAACGTTGATGGACTGAACAAACTGATTGTTAGTCGCAGTCTTCATAAGCAGGCTGATAATCATCTCGGTAACCGCCGTCGTATCCAACTGGCTGAACGCCTTGCGGATCGTCCAGACCGCGTCGAGCGCAACCGGAGTCAGAAGAAGTTCTTCACGGCGCGTGCCGGATTTATTCAGGTCGATTGCCGGGAAAATGCGCTTCTCGGAAAGCTTCCTGTCGAGATACACTTCCATGTTGCCGGTTCCCTTGAATTCTTCGAAAATAACTTCGTCCATACGCGAGCCGGTCTCAATCAAAGAAGTCGCGATGATGGTCAGACTTCCGCCGCCTTCAATATTTCTTGCTGCTCCAAAAAAGCGCTTGGGACCGTAAAGAGCGCCCGGATCAAGTCCGCCGGACAGGGTGCGGCCGGTCGGGTTGATTGTAAGGTTATACGCACGTGACAGACGCGTGATCGAGTCCAGAAGAATGACGACATCCTGTCCGAGTTCGACGAGCCGCATCGCGCGTTCCAGAACCAGTTCAACAATGCGGACGTGGTTTTCGGGCGTCTTGTCGAAAGTTGAATATACGACTTCCCCGTTAATGGATCGCTGCATATCGGTAACTTCTTCAGGACGTTCGTCGATCAGAAGAACGATCAGCTTGCAGTCCGGATTATTGATCGAGATTGAATTCGCGATTTTCTGCAGAAGGATCGTTTTACCGGCTTTCGGAGGAGAAACGATCATGCCTCGCTGGCCTTTGCCAATAGGAGCCACCAGATCAATGATTCGCGTGGAAAGCTCATTCTTATCCGTCTCAAGTACAAACGGCTCATCCGGATAGATCGGTGTCAGGCGGTCAAAATGAACCCGTCGCATCATCTTCTCCGGGGGCAGTCCGTTGACTTCCTTGATGTACTGAATCGCCTGAAAACGGTCCGCGTCCCTCTTGGGACGGCAGGGCCCCATGACAAAATCACCGACGCGCAGTCCAAAACGGCGGATATACGGAGCGGGAACATAGATATCATTGAGGCCCTGCAGGTAATTCTCCCTGCGAAGGAATCCATAGCCTTCCGACATGATTTCCAGAACGCCGGAAAGCATTTCCTGCGGCTGTTCTTTCGGACGGAGCATACGGGCATGATGAACGGATTCCGCATTCTCTCCGGATTCCTGATCTTCTCCCTCATCGGCTGTAAAACGATGCTCTTTTCGTTGGGTATGCCGTGATTCCGGCTCGTCATTCTCATCATAGGGGGCGTCATACGCTTCGCTCGACATGGGATCGGACATGTAGTCCTCATCCTTCGGCTTGATGGTAATGGAGCGTCTCTTGGAACGGCCGGTCCGGTGTCCGGTATCAAAAGATGATTTTCTGGAAGAAGCATTCTCCGTCGGCATGTCATGCGAACCCACTTCAAACGGCGCTTCCGCTGTTTCTACCGGTTCGACGACAACAGGTTCAGTAACGTCCGCCGCAGCATTGGACTCCATTGCCGGTTCGGCCGCTGCATCAGCTATCGTTACGGGTGCAGCCGGTGCAGCATCAAGATCCTTCTTCGGGCGTCCGCGTCTCTTCGTCTTCTCCTCGTATACCGTATCAATAATCAGGGCTTCCGCTGCAATCGAACCATCGTCCATAATCGCGATCGAATTTCCCGAAAATTCCGGTTCGTATGGCGGTTCGGAAACCAGTGCAGCGACCGGTTCCGTGACAGGTTCGGCAGCCGTGCCCGGTGTCGGAATCCGGATGGTTTTCTTTGTTGATTTTCCGGCAGTTGCGGGTATAACCGGTAAGATCGCATCTTCTACGACCGGTACAGCCGCTTTCTTGACAGAATGACGTGCGGCTGTCACAGGAATTTCGCTTCTCGGTTCGTTGATTGCTTCGATCATCGAATGCGTCGACATAAGCAAAACTTCGTCTACGGAACTTTTCGCAGCAGGTTTCACCGGAGATTTCCTGACGGGTGCAGTTGTTTCGCGGCTTTTGCGATCCTGATCCTGCAGATAATCAATTAATTCAGGCTTAGTCATCCGGTTCGCTTTCTCTTCGCTGAGAATACCGAAAAGAGTCGCAATCGCTACGAGATCCTTTTTCTTTTTTTGGGAAAAACTGTCAGTCGGATCCATTCTTTCACCTCGATATATGTTTAAAAATGTAATTTGAGAGTTATATGGAAACGGTGCGCACAAAAACAGCTAACAGCTGATTATGCTCTACATAAATCATTCAGTAATAAATTCTGTCATTGACATAGAAAAATAAAGAAAATCATCGAAAATTCTTGAGCGAAGTGCTCTGAAAAAATATGAATCTGAATCCCTTTCGTGGAAATCACACTGTCTGTGAACGTTGCCAT
Source organism: Clostridia bacterium (assembly GCA_017881645.1). GTDB lineage: Bacteria > Bacillota > Clostridia > Saccharofermentanales > Saccharofermentanaceae > Firm-13. The sequence continues at coordinate 5,521 of JADGQQ010000034.1, read as the reverse complement.
TATAAAACGCAGGTCCACCTTCGTCAAGGCAAATATAACACATTTATGACATATTTGCAGGAAATTTACAAATCTTATTCTTCGTGACTGCTCTTTTATTCTACAGATTTCAAGGACTCGACCATATTGATTTGCTTCAGATAGAAATGCATAACCAGATTGACAAGAAGCGAGAACAGAATGGTGAGCGCAAATGAGATGACAAAACTGCTCAGCAGAATATCCTGCCGGAACATCATCGTATCAATTTCAGCCGTCTGAATAATATACGTATGAAGGATTGTTCCGAGTCCGAGACCGAGTACCGCACCAATCAGTGTAATGATCGCGTTTTCCCTGAACACGTAGGCCGACACTTCTTTGTCGTAGAAACCGAGGACTTTGAGGGTCGCGATTTCCCTGACGCGTTCGTTGATATTAATATTTGTGAGGTTATACAGCACAACAACTGCAAGCGCAAAGGCGGACATGATCAGCACGAGCACCACATAATCCAGACTGACAAACACCTTCCCGAGATCGCCTTTCAGAAGCGGAATGAAGAGTGTTCCGGCAATATTGGGCTCATTCATCATCTTGTCCTTGAATTTTTCGATGACGGATGCTGATGAATCCGACAGAATCACAAAAGCAGCATTCGCCTCCGGTGCTGTTGCATACAGCTTCTGATATAAAGTCGGGGTCATATAGACATAATGGAACGTATAGTTCTCGCAGATTCCGGTAACCTTCACCTGGACCGATTGGTTATTGACGCCGTCCAGAGTAATTTCGTCCCCCGTTCCGACGTGTTTCATACGGGCCAGTTTCTCGGTTATGATGACGCCGTCATCGGTCAGCGGAAGCACTTTCCTGCTGACTCTCTCATGCAGACTGATAAAGGATCCGAAATTGTCCTTCGCCATAGAGATAAGCAGCGTTGCACCAAAATCCTTCTTCGCCTTTGCCGAAACGACCTGGACGGAGTCCGCGCAAACCGGCATCATAGAAGAAGTCTCCGGAGACTGACTGATCCATGTAAATGTCTTATCGTTTGCCGGATCCTTGACCGGTGTCTGCAGCATCACCTGAAGATCATACCGCATGATATCGCCGTATTGTTTATCCACAAGTCCCGTCACAGAATTTTTGAGACCGAATCCGGACAGAATCAGCGCCGTACAGCCCGCAATTCCGATGACGGTCATAAGAAAACGTTTCTTGTACCGCAGCAGATTGCGTGCTGTAACTTTCTTTATAAAACCCATATGATTCCAGATGAACGGAATCTTCTCCAAAAGAACTCGTTTGCCGATTTTTGGCGATTTCGGGCGCATCAGCATTGCGGGCGTGGACCGCAGCGACGTAAGAATCGCAAACAGTGTGGATACGGCTGTACAGAACACTGCAATCAGCAAGGTAACCCACGCAATATCCGGCCGGAAAGGCGGATGGATCGGAGGAAGACTGTACAGTATCAGATATGCATTAAAAATCACGCGCGGAAACAGCTGGAATCCGATCAGCAGGCCAGCCGCACCGCCAGAAGCACTGGCGATCGCCGCATAGCTCGTATATTTCATGGCGATCGCCAGGCGGGAATACCCGAGAGACTTCAGGGAACCGATATGCATCCGCTCCTCATCCACCATGCGCGTCATCGTGGTCAGGCTGACCAGCGCGGCAACCACAAAGAAAAAGACCGGAAAGACGGTGGATATCGCATCGATTCTTTCCGAATCATCTTTCAGCGAAGTGTATCCGGTGTTCGTCGAACGGTCCAGATAATACCATTGATTGGTTATCTCATTCAGCGGCAGCAGTGCCGCCGTCAGTTTTGTCTGATCGCCTGAGAGCTTTTGCGTAAGGTCCGCCGTTTGCAGGCTGATCACGTCGGTACGTCTTGCGTCACTTTGGCCTTCGCCTGTCAGACGAATGGCTGTCAATACGTCTTTCACGCGTGATGAATAAGCACTTGTATAGCACAGAAGATCCTTCGTTCCGGAAATTGTTACATAGACGTCCGTATATATATCTCCCGAAAACGAAGTATACGGCATGTATACGTTGTAATCCGGTTCCTGCTTGCCAAGAGAGCTTGCCGATGCCATAATAGATACGATTTTCGGCGAATTCACGGCACCGACAACCGTGTATGTGTCGCCTTTTAGAGTCGATGAAGAGACGTTTTTAAAAGTGATCGTCTGTCCGATGACATAAGTTCCATGGGTAATCGCCTTGTTATCAATCACGCACTCGCTATTGTTTTGCGGAAGCCGGCCGGCGACAACCGTAAGCTGATTCAAATTCTGATCCGAAGTCCCTGCTTCATACGACTGCACACGGATGGTCTCATTTTCACCATTGTGCTGAGTGGAAAGTATGGTCTGAAAAGTCGGCATCACGCCGGAAACACCTTTTGTTGCAGCAATCGCGTCGACGTTGGCCTGCGAAAACCCGAGTTCCGCCATCAAGTGCAGATCCATCAGATTTGTATCGTCAAAATAGTGATCCGCCGACTCCCGCATATCCGCACCGGTCGCTTTGATACCGGCGAAGAATCCGCAGCCGAGCGCCACAATCAAAAATATGGAGAAGAATCTCCCCAGACTTCCGGTAATGGCGCGAAGCAGGTTTTTACGCATTGTCCGCTTCATGGATCACCACTCAATTTCTTCAACGGGTGTCGGATGTTCATTTACGATATTCTGCGATACAGTGCCGTTCTTCATACGTATTACACGGTCCGCCATCGGCGTGATCGCCATGTTGTGCGTAATGATGATCACGGTCATCTTCGTCTCTCTGCACATATCCTGCAGCAGTTTCAGTATGGATTTGCCCGTGCTGTCGTCCAGTGCTCCCGTAGGCTCATCACACAGCAGAATTTTGGGATTCCTGGCAATGGCACGCGCAATCGCGACCCGCTGCTGTTCGCCTCCGGACAGCTGAGACGGGAAATTGTTCATGCGCTCGGATAAACCGACCAATTCCAGCACCTGTACCGCCGACATGGGGGTTTTGCAGATCTCCGTTGCGAGCTCCACATTTTCCTTTGCCGTCAGATTCTGGATCAGATTATAGAATTGAAAAACAAACCCGACATCTTCCCGACGGTACGTCGTAAGCTGCCGGGGATTGAATTTACTGATAGCCTTGCCGTCGAGAATGACTTCACCCTCGTCACAGGCATCCATGCCGCCCAAAATATTCAGCAGGGTGGTTTTGCCGGCACCGCTCGGCCCGGTAATTACGGCCAGTTCGCCTTTTTCAATAACAAAGTTGACATCCGTCGCTGCTGCAATGGTAATCTCGCCCATACGGTAATGCTTGCCGACTTTATGAAGTTCAATATAGCTCATGTGTCTTCCTCCAAAAATAGGAGATACAACTCTTATGCGTCACCCAGTGCAGCAAACTTATCCATCATGTTCAATGCTTTTCCCGTACCGATGGCTACGCAGCTGATTGCATCATCGGCAACAAATACATCGATGCCGATCTTTGTGGCGAGCATCCGGTCAAGGCCGTACAAAAGAGCTCCGCCGCCGGTCATGACGATACCGCGTTGGCTGATATCCGCCATCAGCTCCGGGGGAGTACGCTCAAGCACTGAGTGAACCGCTTCGAAAATCTGTGAAACAGGCTCTTCAAGTGCTTCGAGCATCTCTGTCGAAGAGACTGTGACCGTTGCGGGAAGACCTGTGATCAGGTTCCTTCCGCGGACGTCCATCGTCGCCTCTTCTTCTCTCGGATAGGCACAGCCGATCTGTATCTTAATATCTTCAGCGGTACGTTCACCGATCAGAACGTTATGCTTTCTTCTTACATGCTTGACAATTGCCTCGTCAAACCGGTCTCCGGCAACCTTCAGGGAATAATCCACAACCGGCTCGCAAAGGGAAATAACTGCAATGTCCGTCGTGCCTCCGCCGATATCTACGATCATCGACCCGCAGGCCTTGGTAATATCAATTCCTGCGCCGATAGCTGCTGCGATCGGTTCGCGAATCAGGAAGACGTCTTTCGCACCTGCGTGACGGCAGGCATCCTCAACGGCTTTCTGCTCGACCGGCGTGATCACCGACGGTACGCAGACAACGATGGTCGGCTTGAAGTATGTCGCACGAAGCCCATGGCATACACGTCCGATAAAGGCTTTCAGCATGACTTCCGTGACTTTAAAATCCGATATGACACCATCGCGGAGAGGACGGATGGCTTCCACCACTCCGGGTGTTCTTCCAAGCATAAGACTTGCACTCTCACCGACTGCAAGCACTTTCCCTGTTTTTGTATTAACGGCTACGACCGATGGCTCTTTTAGAACGACTCCCTTGCCCCGAACATATATCAAAACACTGCAGGTACCCAAATCGATACCGATGTCCATTCCTAATCCCATTTTATTCTCCTTAAGATCTCCAATGACCTTTTCTGACTATTATGCACGACTAATGATACAATAAAACACAGATCGATTCAATTGCCATACACGTCAAATCGTTCGTATACGTGGAGATGTCTGTATGAAAAAGCTGCTTGCCTGTATTTTTCTTATCATCGACCATATTGGATTATACTATGCGGATGTGCTCCCGGCAAAGCTCTGCATTGCGATGCGCGTGATCGGCAGCCTTGCGCTTCCGCTTTTTGCCTACTCCTTTGCTTTCGGATTCACACAAACGCGCAGCGCGAAAAACTACTTTCTCCGGATTCTGTTTCTGGCTTTCTTCACTCAAACGCTTCTTTTTCTTCTGCTGCCGGCCACAGGAATCCCCTATGAGTCGCTTCCACTGAATTCCGTATTCGCGCTGCTTTGCGGATTCGTCGTCCTGTACGGCTGCGAGCTTCTTTTTGCGATTCCGCCGGACCGCATCGGCTCTCTGCGACTGATTGTCGCGAATGCGCAGACGCATTCGGACCGGTTTGACATACGCATCGGCCACGGCGTCCGCGCCGGCACCGACGGACCCGGCGTCTATATCCCCGAGCTTCCTCTCGGCGCACAGTTTTCGCTGGGCATCGGGCTGATCGCGGCCGGTGTCGTCGCCGCGTTTCTTTTCCCGATTGAATACGGCGTTCTGACGGTCCTGTCGGTTCTTCTTTTCTATATTATCGAAAAACGTATCCCGAAGAACCAGAGCACGTGGGCGTTTTTCGGATTCCTGCTTCTGATCGCATCCTATCTGGTGACCTTCTATCTGATGACAGGCGAAGTCTCCTTGCAGGGAGCCGGTATTGCAGCTATTTTCCTGTGTTATCTGCCGGCGCGCGCAAAACGCCCTTCCAGAGCCATCCAATCCGCGATCTATGTCTTTTTCCCGCTGCACGTCCTCGTTCTGCTGCTTCTCCGGCTTATTTTGTAAGCTGCTCCGGTATATTTTACGTATCTGTTCTGCTATAATTCTTTGTTGTGACTTTTCCCCCAAAAACGATAGCGAGGCAATAACCATGGCGTATTCCGTTGAGATTGACAGAAAATGGCAGAAAAAATGGGAGGAAACCGGACTTTATACGTTCGATCCGGACAGCAAGCGAG
>JADGQQ010000033.1 GCA_017881645.1 Clostridia bacterium | reverse complement strand
GCTGTATCCATGAACGAATTTGACGGAGATATGGACGGAGTACTGGATATGTCGGGAGATACATTGACATACCGCCCGGTAAAATGAAAGGAAGGCCAAAATGTTACCACTTCTGGGACTGATTGCCGGACTCATTCTTGGACTTTTTCTCAATGTTGATATACCTACGGCATATTCAACCTACGTGGCCGTAGCCATCCTGGCGATACTTGATTCCATTATGGGAGCCATCGTTGCCAATATGAAGAACGAGTTCAACATACGTCTGTTTATTACGGGTCTGCTCGGAAACGGGCTTATCGCCGTAGCGGTTGCGGCTTTGGGTGATCAGCTGAACCTGCCGCTGAATCTTGCCGCTGTCTTCGCTTTCGGGAATCGAATATTCCTGAACTTCTCAATCATACGGCGGATGCTTCTTGCGAGGTATGACCTTTGGAAAGAGTCAAAAAAGCAAAAAGTGACCTGAGAGACGGTAAGGAATCACAGTCTGGAAATGTTGACGAAAAATCTGTGTAACATAATTGAAACAATTTGTTAAATTCTCTTGTCTGACCACAACATTTAGTGTAGAATCAGGTAAATTGACACAATCGAATCATAATATTGCACTTGAAATGAAATGCTATTGAAATATACGGAGGTACTGACATGTCGGATTATAGACTGGGCTTTTCAATGGAAGAAGAACCATTTGCAGCGATTAAGGTAGTCGGAGTAGGTGGCGGCGGCTGTAATGCAGTTGACAGAATGATTGACAGCGCGGTGCAGGGCATTGACTTTATTTCCATTAACACGGATCATCAGGCACTGGCAAGATCCAAAGCTCCGTCCAGAATTCAAATCGGAGAAAAAATAACAAGAGGACTCGGCTGCGGAGCAGATCCGAGTGTCGGAGAAAAATCCGCTGAAGAGTCAAAAGACGAAATTGCTCAGGCGATTCGCGGTTCCGACATGCTGTTTGTAACAGCGGGTATGGGAGGCGGCACCGGAACAGGTGCTGCACCGATCGTTGCACAGATTGCACGTGAGCTCGGAATTCTTACGGTTGCAGTTGTTACAAGACCGTTCCGTTTTGAAGGACCCCGCCGTATGCAGAATGCAGAACGCGGAATCCGTGAAATTGAAAAATATGTTGATTCACTTATCGTTGTTGCCAACGATAAGCTTCTTGAGATAACAGATGAGGATACATCCATAGATGACGCCTTCAATATGGCTGATCAGGTTCTGAAATTCGGTGTTGCCGGAATTTCAGACCTTGTTGCAATTCCCGGCCTCATCAACCTTGACTTGGCGGATGTTCGTCGCGTCATGACAAATGCAGGCGTATGCCACATGGGTATCGGAAGAGCATCCGGTGAGAACCGTGCTTCCATTGCTGTCAAACAGGCCATCAACAGTCCGCTTCTCGATACTACGATTGAAGGTGCACGCGGTGTAATTATCAACTTTACCGGCGGCCGCAATATGAAGCTCCATGAAATTGATGAAGCTGCATCCGTAGTACGTGATGCCGTGTCCGGTGACGCAGATATTATCGTCGGTGCTGTTATCGATCCTACTTTGGAAGATGAAATTATGATCACGGTTATTGCTTCCGGGTTTGACCGTGCGGATCAGCCGGCAGCATTCCGTCCTTCGACTTCTATCATGTCCCGCAACAATCCTCCGATTAATACGGTTCGCGAACCGGCACGCACGTCTTCCGCGGCTGCTGCAGCCAGTTACAACCGTCCGGAAGAGAATCCATCCGATAGAAGACCGCCCGAGATGCCGCAGTTTCTTTTTGGAGACCCAGAGCAGCCCAAGCCTGCAGCTCCCGTGATTCCGGTACCCACACGGCCATATATCCCTACGGACAGCCAGAGTCAGGTTCCCGGTTATTATGCAGCAGGTCCGCAGGGTCAGCCGATGGTTCCGCCGCAATATGCTCCTCCGGCACCATATCCGCAACAGCAGCAGCAGGGATATCCGCAGCAGCCGTCATATGCACAGCCGGCACCGCACCCGCAGCAGGGCGGCGGACGGGCACAGCCGAATGTAGCTCCGTCCCGTTCCGGACGTGCTCCTGCACAGGGACAGGAACCCAGAGGTAATGAGAAGAAGAATCGTATTCTTCCCTGGTTTCTGACAGACAACGACAATACGGACGAGTAAGATATATGAAGTGCCCATTTTGCGGACACGACGAAGATCGTGTAATTGATTCACGGCCGGCAGAAGATGGCGCAGCCATTCGTCGCCGAAGAGAATGTATCGGTTGTAACGGACGATTTACAACGTACGAAAAAATCGAGACACTGCCTCTTCTCGTGGTGAAAAAGGACGGGACCCGTGAACCTTTCAATCGTGATAAAATATTAAATGGTTTATTAAAGGCATGTGAAAAGCGTCCGGTTTCCAATGAACAGCTGATCGAACTGCTGACATTTGTTGAAGGACAGGTTCAGGGTGCTGTGAACAGAGAGATTTCTTCACAGGATATCGGAGAACTTGTTATGAGAAAACTCAAGGAAATCGATGAAGTGGCCTATGTTCGATTTGCATCGGTGTACCGTCAGTTTAAAGACGTCAATTCATTTCTTGAAGAACTAAATGAGATGCTGAACAAATCATGAGGTAGTTCTATGAAGAAGGTTCTTGTTGTTGATGACGATCCGAATATTGTTGAAGTTTTGCGGCTTTATTTTGACAAAGACGGATTTGCCGTAATCAGTTGTCTGACAGGTGAACGGGCTTTTGAGACGTTTATATCCTCTGCGCCCGACCTTGTTGTACTTGACCTGATGCTTCCGGGAAAAGACGGCTATGATATTTGCCGCGAAATCCGTAAAGTTTCCGATACACCGATTATTATGCTGACGGCACGAACCGATACTTTGGATAAGGTAGTCGGACTGGAACTCGGTGCGGATGATTATGTGCAGAAGCCTTTTGAGCCGAAAGAACTGCTGGCCAGAGTTAAAGCCGTGCTGCGCCGCGTGGAAAAAAGAGAAGAATCCGGTCTGGCTGTTCCCGAAGTCAGCGAGGCGGCTGAAGTTGTTTCGTTTAAAGGATTAACCATAGATAAAGCCAGATACGCGGTGTTGGTGGATGATCAGGAAATTGACATGCCCCCCAAGGAACTGGAACTGCTGTTTTTTCTTGCATCTCACCCGAACCGTGTTTTTACCAGAGAATTACTTCTCGAAAATGTCTGGGGATACGATTTCTATGGCGAATCGAGAACTGTTGATGTTCATGTAAAGAGAATTCGCGAAAAAATTGAAGATGCGAGTCGTGAAGTGAACTGGCAGATTAAGACGGTCTGGGGAGTCGGTTACAAGTTTGAGACCACACTGGTCTGAACCGGTGAAGAGAGACTGTACTGCATATGGCAAATAGAGGCAAGACAAGTTCCGTATATTTACGTGCGCTTATATCATTGACGCTCTGCACAATACTTGTATTTGCTGTGCTTTGTTTTGTCTATTATCAGCGTATGTCCAGTTCCATTATTTCTGAAGAATCAAATTCACTGTATAACAGGGCGCAGGGAATCGCAATTGGCTTCCAATCTCTTGAAAAAGGGAATACGAACCGCATTACAGCAGTCTCGGATCTCGATAAGGAATTTCTCCTTTCTTCTTCCATTTCAAACACATGCTACACATGGATCGTCGAAAAGGACGGATCTCTATTATATTTCACAGATATTCCTGATCCTGTCATAGGACAGCTTCAACGCAATGACACATCTTTTCTGATGACATCCACGCAAATGCGCGGATTAATGGATCGTACGAGCGGGGGCGTGATTACCGGAACACAGAACGGTCTGTTCTCTGATCCGCAGAACTCATGGCTGTCCGCGGCATATCCGCTCAATGACAGCGGACAATATCTGGTTATTCACGAATCGGTAGATGTGGGAAAGCAGACTATGTGGATGCTTTCCAATGGGCTGGCGCTGCCTGTCCTGATATCGTTTGCCATCGCGTTACTCCTTTTTACTCTTATGGCTCGATCATTGGTGCGGCCGATCCGTCTTCTTTCGGATGCGGCAACAAAAGTCACACACGGAGATCTGACTGCGCGTATTCATATTGCCGATCTCGAAAAGGATTCCCCCGTACGTTTTTTTATTACGGATGAACTGTCCGAAATGGTTATTACGGTCAATCACATGATTGAACGGCTGGAAGCGCAGGAAAATGACCGCCGGGTATTTGTGTCGAGTATTGCTCACGATCTTCGAACACCGCTGACGTCCATTAAGGGTTTTGTTTCCGCCATGATGGACGGAACGATCCCGCCGGATCGATTTGATCATTATCTTCAAATCGTAAAGACGGAAGTGGATCGGATTCAGACTCTGACAATGTCCATGACGGAAGTATCGACTCTCGGACAGGAAGAAAGCATGAACATGCAGCCGTTTGATGTCAATGACTTGATCCGGTCAACCGTCAACAACCTTGAAAATCTGATTGACGCGAAAAATCTGGGGGTTCAGATCGAAACCTATACAGATGAAAACGGACGTCTGACGGCTCTCGGCGATAAAGAAGCCATCATGAGAGTCATATATAATCTACTCACGAATGCTGTCAAATTTACGCCGACGAACGGTGTAATATCGATCACAACCGAATACAACAGCCGACGGAACCTGATTACGATCATTATTGAAGATTCAGGTCCCGGCATTCCGGCTGATAAGAGGAAACGGGTTTTTGACAGCTTCTACAAGATCGACGAATCCAGAACAAATCCGGGATCCGGTCTGGGACTCTATATCTGCAAGGAAATTCTGCGGGCCCACGATCAGCTGATCACTGTGGGGTCCAGCCGCGTTTTGGGAGGAGCCAGCTTCTCTTTTACTCTGAAGGGCGTCAGGAAAGCGGGTCTATGAGATGCTGACGGATACGCAAATTCATTTCGCATGGAAAGTGCTTGAAAGGCTGTATCCGGACGCGGAGTGTTCGCTGGATACGGACGGTGATCCGTTCCATTTGTTTGTTCGTGCGATTCTATCGGCACAATGTACAGATAAGCGCGTTAATGAAGTGACCGCTACCCTGTTGACTGAATATCCTGACCCCTCTGCTTTTGCTAAAGAAAGTGAAGAACGGCTGGGAGAAAAAATCCGGACATGTGGTCTTTATCGAGCCAAAGCTCACGCAATCATTGCTTCATCCCAAATGCTGGTAACCTCTTTCGGCGGTCAGATTCCTTCGGACAGGAGAACTTTGGAGACATTTCCGGGAGTCGGCAGAAAAATTGCCAATCTCATTCTGGGTGAAGTTTTTCATGAACCGGCCGTTGTTGTGGATACACACTGCGGCCGTGTTGCCAATCGAATCGGATTTTCCGGCAGTACCGTTCCTCAAGTGATTGAAAAAGACCTAATGACTTGCTTCCCGCGTGAGGATTGGATTACACTGGGTCATAGGCTTGTTGCGCACGGTCGGACATTGTGCATGGCAAGAAATCCAAATTGCCCGGGGTGCCCGGTTCGTGAGGTGTGTATATATGCCTGTTCAAAGTTCTCAGATGCAGAAGGAACCTCACATGCAGGCCACTCCTGATTTTTTAGATACTCCGGTTGAACAATTGCCGAAAATCGCTGCAAAGCGACTTGAAATGCTTCACAAACTTGATATTTATTCGGTATATGATGTAATCTCCTTTTTCCCGCGTGAATATGAAGACTGGTCGTCCATCCTTCCGATCGATTCCCTCACGGACGGTTCTGATGGATCCTTTATCGCGGAAGTCAGACAAAAGCCAACTCTGCAGCGCAAAGGAAGGTTATCCATTCTTCGCGCGGTTCTTTCCGACGGATCCGGAACCATCCGGGCCGTCTGGTTTAATCAGCCATATCTGCAGCAAAAACTTGAAAAAGGAACCAGCTGCTTTTTCCGGGGAAGGATTCGCCGTGACGGCAGAAATTTCGATGTTACAAATCCCGTGATCGAGCCGGAGCAGAAGGAAGATAATCTGCTGATCCGACCGTTTTATCCAATGACGAAGGGGCTCAGACAAGGTGTCATTCGTTCGCTGATCGAGCAGGTTCTTCCCGCTGCGATCCCCTGCATCAAAGAGCCTCTTCCGCCGGACATTCGACGCGAAGAGAAATTGTGCAGCGCCGGATTCGCATATGAGAAAATTCATCGTCCTTCTTCACAGGAGGAACTGGAAATTGCGCGAAAACGGCTGATTTATGAAGAACTGTTTCTCGTGCAGGGCGGACTCCGATGGATGAAAATGCACAATCGAAAAGACGAACACGCACTGTGCGTTACGCTTGCTCCGGATAGAAAGAAGATCCTTTCTTCTGCAATAAAGCATTTGCCATACACACTGACGGATGACCAAAAGAATGCATGCCGGGACATTCTACAGGATATTGGCAGAGAAATACCTATGAATCGTCTGATACAGGGCGATGTCGGATCCGGTAAAACTGCCGTAGCAGCAGTTTCAATACTGGCATGTGCACTTGACGGGAAGCAGAGCATTTTTATGGCTCCGACATCCATCCTTGCCAGACAGCACTTCCAGACACTCTCAAAGTTCTTCGAAGGAACCGGCATATCGATCGCACTTCTTCTGGGCAGCACAAAAGAAGCGGAGAAAAAGCGCACGCGGGAAATGCTTGCGTCGGGAGAACTGCTGGTTTTGGTCGGGACGCATGCCGTTCTGTCGGAGAAGAACGAGTTTTCGGCACTTGCACTGACCATTACCGATGAACAGCATCGGTTCGGTGTTCGACAAAGATCTTCATTTATAATGAAAGATCAAATGACACCGCATACGCTAGTTATGTCAGCTACGCCCATTCCCAGAACACTGGCACTGATTCTTTACGGGGACCTTGATATTTCCATAATCCGTCAAATTCCGGCCGGCCGGATTCCGGTTGAAACATATACCTCGACCTCGGCTGATGAGGAACGAATTCACGGAATCATTTCCCGGCAAATAGAGCAGGGACGTCAGGTATATTATGTGTGTCCGGTGATCGAACCGGTGATCGATGATGAACCTGTCGACAACGGTCTGCTGTCAGCGGTGGATCTCTACAATCACCTTGCACAGGACATTTTCCCGGAATATCGGATCGGACTTCTGCACGGAGGACTTCGGCCGACTCAGAAAGAAAAGGCCATGGAGCAGTTCGTTTCCGGCGAAGTGCAGATTCTCGTATCCACAACGGTCGTTGAAGTCGGGGTGGATAATCCCAATGCCACCCTGATGATCATCGAGAATGCGGATCGTTTCGGCCTTTCACAGCTCCATCAGCTGCGGGGACGTATTGGACGCGGACCGCACCGATCTGTTTGCATACTGAAAAGTGATAAAATAGAGGGACTGGCACAGAAAAGGCTCCAGACTCTTTGTTCCACTTCGAATGGCTTTACAATTGCTGAGAAGGACTTGGAACTGCGCGGGCCGGGAGATTTTTTCGGAACCAGACAGCATGGGATTCCGGAGCTTCATATTGCCAACCTTTACCGCGATACGGATATACTTGTTCGTGTCGGACTGGCACTGGACCGCATTTTTCAGGAAGATCCGTATTTGGAACATCCTGCATCAAAAGATCTGGTACCTGCTTTTCTTCAGCGTTTCGGAAGTGAACTGAGTCACCCGTCATTATAATATTGCAGATTGGAGCCCTATATGCCGCGTGTTGTTGCCGGAACTTGCAGAGGAATCCCGCTCGTTGCTCCCAAAGGAGAAATGACGCGCCCGACTACGGATAAAGTGAAAGAAGCATTATTTTCCATTCTGCAGAACAGGCTTCCCGGATCATCTTTCCTGGATCTGTTCGCAGGCTGCGGTCAGATGGGGATCGAAGCAGTCAGCAGAGGCGCCGTTATGGCGGTTCTTGTCGATGAGAGCTCTGCCAGTGCGTCGGCGATTTCCGCCAATCTATTGAAAACGAAGCTTTCCGGACAAATTCAATTTGAAAAGAAAGATGTATTCCGGTCTTTGAAGATACTGAGCGAGCGCCATGAGGTCTTTGAAGTTATCTTTATGGATCCGCCTTACGTTTCAGCCATTGCATACGCGATGAAGGCGGCGGAAAGTATTTGCACCGGAAAGCTGCTTGCTGAGGGAGGACTATTCATCGTTGAACATTCCTCTGCGGATCTTCCTATAGAAAATGTAATGAATTTGACATTGTGCAGACGTTGTAAGTACGGCTCGACCATGCTAACATTCTATACTACAGATGCTAATTATTCCGGAGGTATTCTGAGCACGTGAAGACCATAATTTTCCCTGGAAGTTTTGATCCATTTTCGTTGGGTCATGCGGATATTGCCAGACGGGCCGCGAAACTGTGTGACCGTCTGCTTGTTGCTGTCATGCTGAACCGGGGTAAGCATCCGCTGTTTTCCATAGAGGAAAGAGTGGATATGGTCAGGCAATGTCTGAAGGACGTACCCAACATTGAAGTAATCGCATATAACCGGCTTCTGGTTGATCTTTTCCTCGAATCCGGAGCTGTAGCGGTGGTCAGAGGACTGAGAAGTGAATCGGATTTTCGCAATGAGGCTGAAATGTCGGCTGCAAACCGGCTTCTCCTTCCTGCATTTGATTCTATACTTCTTCCGTGCCGGATTGATCTTGTGTACACCAGTTCTTCCATCATAAAGGAAGTTGCTTCATACGGGGGAGATATCTCTGCCATGGTTTCCCCGGAAATAGTAGATTTTGTCAAGACCCGGATTCTAGAGCGTACAAAGAGGGATTAATGGAGGAACCGAGAATGCATGAGAGTATTCGTCAGGGGAAGTCAAGCGAGACGGACTTGATGGAGTTGCTGGATCAGTTGACCGAGACCGTTCGACAGGCGAAGGGAATTCCATTTTCCGACAACTGCATCGTGGATCGGGAAGACGTCCTGTATTGGGTTAATCAGATCCGGGAAAATCTTCCGGAGGAAATTCATCAGGCGCGCTGGCTTCTTGAACAGAACCGGCAGGTAGTCGCAAGTGCGAGACAGAAGGCCGAGAACATATTGAGAGAAACGGAACAGCGTTCCGCCATTATGATTAACGAACATGAAATCACTCTGCGTGCCCGTGAGATGGCCCAGATGACCATAGACCAGGCAAATCAGGCCGCATGGCAGATGCGTGTGGCATCCACGGATTATGCCAGACAAAGATTGACGGAAGTTGAGAATCAGCTGACGGAAATACTCGTAAAGGTCCAGAAAAACAAGAAAGAACTCAAGTAGCAGCCCCTGCATTATGGAGGTGAGCGTACGTGTTACAAGGGATTCGGATTCGTAATTTCCGTATTTTTTCCGATGACAGAACCGGAATTCTCTTAGAGGAGCTCCTGAAAATGACACCGGATACCCCTCTTTCAATGTCAGCGGGTTTTGCACCTCAAATACCTATGGCCAATTTGATGGCGCTGATCGGACGTAATGCTTCCGGGAAGAGCCTGTTTTTTGATGCGCTGTCGTTTGCATCCGACTGCGTGACGCAGGGCTGCTCATCTGCCGCGACTCAGCATGGCCGTCAGGGATTTCTCAAATTGCTCAATTTGCCTGACAGGCCCATGATGTTTGATTTTCTGTTTTTCCTGAAAAACGGCAAATCCGAAAAGAATGGCTTGGGCGGAGTGTATGTATCCTACGAGTTCTCTCTGGACCAGGATGCTCATGGCCGGCCTTTCTATGCATCCGAAAAGGTTGTTATCTGCAGAAAGACGGATGACGGCGCATGGAATACAACCGAATGTCTGGATCTCGTGCAGGGGAAGGGGACCGTCCTTTCGGACCGGGATACCGTTTCGGGAGGTATGTCCGACAGGCGAGCATCAGCCCTTCGCGCTTATGGAACCATTCTGTCCTATCCCGTTCTGGCTGCGCTGTATCGGGAAATGTGCCATTGGTTTTTCTGCAGATTTTCCATGGAGAAGAACGGACAGAAACCTGCGGTCGCTCCGGGCGGTCATAAGCACCTGAATGCCGACGGGTCTAATGTGCAGAATGTTCTTGACTATATGAAGGTCGAGAATCCCGCTGCATATCAATCCGTAATGGATCGAATTTCTGAGAAGATTCCAAGCATTCAACGGGTCACGGGGAAATTACCGGAATCTTTCAGGAATAGTCCGGATAAGCTCTTCCTGTATCTGCTGCTTCTCGATGACCCCATGCCCCGTCCTCTGATATGCATTGAGACGCCGGATATGGGTCTGTATCACGATATGGTGGATATCCTGGCATCTGAATTCAGGGATTACTCCGTCCGGCATGCTTTTTCACAGATCATTTTTACAACGCATAACCCGTATATTCTTGAATCAATGGCTCCTCCGGAAGTATGGATTTTCAAGAGAAGCGAAGATGATAACGCCGACCGGGTATTCATTGAGAGTGCAGGAGCCAATCCGGTAGTCTCGGAAATGTATAAACAGGGAGTCGGAATGGGCGCAATCTGGTATGCCGGTCATTTTGATGAATAAATCCGAATATAGGGGTCTTTATGCATTTTGAAGTACTGACAGAGGACCGATCCGGAGGGGTTGTTATTGAATCCTTAATGCGGCGGCTTCTCGTCGCAAAAGTGCCGGAATATACAGTATCGATTCGGCCGCATCGCGGCAAGGGAGATATTCCCTCCAACATGACGGCCAGGCCCGAGAGATTTGCTTCGGGTCTGCTGGATCTTCTTCCGGCCAAACTCAGGGCATATGACCGCGTATGTGCAGGGACGGATTTCATTCTTGTCGTGATCATGGATTCCGACAATCATTCTCCGGATTCTATACACAAGTCACTGCGGGCGATTTGCAGTCAGTTCGCTCCCGGCCTTCTGCATGTGATCGGTGTTTGTGTAGAAGAGACGGAAGCGTGGCTTCTTGCGGACGAGCAGGCACTTCTGGCCGCATATCCGGACGCAAATGTGTCCGTTATCAAAGACTACCAACAGGACAGTGTGTGCGGAACCTGGGAGGTTCTGTGTCATGCACTTCTGCGTGATCGTGCAGAAGCGCTGATACGTGTCGGCTATCCTGCCATCGGTCAGTACAAGCACGAATGGGCGCTGAATATTTCCCGGTACATGGATCCGAAGAGGAACACTTCGCCGAGTTTCCTTCGCTTCGCGGAGGAACTCAGGCAGATCACATCGGTGCAGGACAGGGCGGGGAAATCGTATGTCTGAAAGAATCCGGTCAGCGTATGTGCATATTCCGTTTTGTGTCAAGAAATGTCCTTACTGTGATTTTGTATCCTATGCAAATCGGACGGACCAAAAATCAGCCTATGTAGAGGCAGTCTGCAAAGAAATACGCATGACTTGCAGTGAAACGGCTCAATTGCCCGATGAAGGGCAGACCGGCCGGTCTGAAGCGGTGGTTCCCGGGGATGCAGGGCTTGCGACCGTTTATTTCGGAGGCGGAACGCCCTCCCTGTTGTCGAGCGATCAAATCGGGATTGTATTGATGCAGCTTCGTGAAAGTATTGGAATTCAGCAAAACGCGGAAATCACATTGGAAGTGAACCCGGGTACGGTAAATGAAGAAGATTTCGTTCGTTTCCGCGAGGCCGGTATTACCCGTATTTCGATTGGAATACAAAGTTTTTCTTCCGTTCTGCTGGCATCTATCGGACGCATTCATACTGCCGAGCAGGCTCGGGATGCCGTAGCATGGGCAAAATCTGCCGGTTTTGCAAATATCAGCTGCGATTTGATGACCGGTCTGCCCGGACAAACCGTTGCGGATGCTCTGGATTCGTTGGACATTCTGCTGGAATACGAAATCCCGCATATTTCTTTTTACGCACTCACGCTGGAAGAGGGAACCCCGTTTTTTGAGCGCTTTCACGGACATGAAGAGTATCTTCCCGATTCGGATTCGGAAAGGGATATGTATCACATACTGCTCGATACGCTTCAAAGTCATGGGTATGATCATTATGAAATCAGTAACTGTGCAAGGCCCGGGTTCGAGAGCCGGCATAATCTAACCTATTGGAAAGCGCTTCCTTATTACGGATTCGGCTGCGGAGCCGCCTCCTATCTTCATACAAAAAGAATCGGGAATACACCGGATCTGGATATGTATCTGCAATGCATGGGTTCCGGGAAAAAACAACTTTCCGATATCCGAACGGAAATCGTCGAAGTGGATGAGAAGGAGAGACGGAAGGAATTTATGCTGTTGGGGTTCAGGCTGCTGCACGGGGTATCCGGGCAGGAGTTTTCGGATCGGTTTAATGTGCGGATGGACGAAATATTTGCAGTAGAATTGCGTGATCTTGCCGACCGGGGATGGATCATGCAAGAGGCAGATACGTATCGGCTGACTTTGAAAGGACTTGATTTTGCAAATATCGTATTCCGGGCATTTGTCTGACGAAGTCTGCATAATACATTCTGCTCCTTCTATGGTCGCGGTGCCGCACATTTACATATCATCCGGAATCTATTACAATTGTTCTATATTGAGAACTGTGAGGGGAAGATGGATTTTTCTACAAAAGCCTTTAACTATTATGTGCCATCGATCGTTCATGTCACCGTGCAGGAAGGTCTTGCCTGCCTTTCGGAGGCAGAAGCGGATGATTATTATAAGATCCTTTTTATGGAATCGGGAATTATGCATATCCAGCTTAATGGACGGGTTTTCATACTTACTGGCGCTAATGTTATTTTTCTGAACGAAAAGGATGAGATCAAAATTCATTATTTACGTGAACAGCAGTGCTCAGTGCTGTTTTTTAAGCCCTGTGTCATTAACAGCAAATTTGAACTGGATGTATTCAATTATACGGATATTCTTTCTGCGACGGAAACACAGGATCTTGCATATCTGATGCAATTTCATGCAGGGTGCGATTTGGCAGCGAAGATTATTCCCCTTAATGGATTTGATGTTTCTATCATCAAACACAAGTATCTTCAGCTGCATGATCAGCTCGAAAAACAGGATAATATTTTTTGGCCCTGCAGAAGTCGGTCCTATCTCTTTGAAATCCTTTTCTCACTTTATCGACAAGAAGATCAATGCAGCGCAATTATTCATGCGGAGATGGACCCAGACTTTTCAAAACTTACGATTGATGTCATTCAGTATCTTCACTCAAATTACAGTCAGAAAATATCCATTGAAAAGTTATCGCTG